>CAYYNG010000110.1:0-6410 GCA_964472435.1 uncultured Hyphomonadaceae bacterium
TGGCGCGCCCGTCGACGACTCCACCCTAAGCGTGAATGTCGGCAATTATCTTGAACGCCATCTGCGCGAGGTGATCGCGGAGATCGAGACCAAGAGTCCCGTGGAGCTGATTGCGATCGGCATCGGCCACGACGTCACGCGGTACTACAAACGCGCGGTCACCATCGTCGACGCCGAACAGCTCGGCGGTGCGATGACCGAGCAATTGGCGAGCCTCTTTGATGAAAATGGCCCGCATCCCGAGGCGATGGCGGTGCCGCCGCTGACCCGGCAGACGATCGGCGGAGCGGTTTCCGGCGCCGGCGCCGGCGCCCCGACCTATGGCGGGCGCAGGGTGGACCTCGGCCGTTCGGTCCACAAAACGACGCTGACGGAGGTGAAAGGTGCGGCTCGCTAGCCTGCTCTTGATCGCGGCGGCATCGGCGTGCACCGGGTCCGGCGCGCCCGCGACGCCCTCTCAAGCGCCGGCGGCCGTCGATTGGCGCCTTTCCACCGAGCTTGCAGCCGAGCTCAAAGCGGCCTCGTGTCCTGCGGACGCAACGCCTTTGGATCCCGAGATGATCGACCTTGCCATAACGCCGGTGCAGTTGCGCGCGCCCGCTGACGCCCTGGCCAAAGGCGTGCGTTACGCCGGCGGCTGGGCGCTTGAGAGCGGAGACCCTCGGTTTGGGGGGCTTTCCGGTCTTGCCCATGGCGGCGAACGGACGCTCCTTGCCGTCTCCGACGGCGGCGCGTTTGTCTGGCTTGATTATGACGAGTCCGGCGCGCCCGCGCCCGCCGCGCGCCTCGCCGAGATGCTGGACGCGGCGGGCGAGCCGTTCGGACCCAAGCGCGAGAGCGACGCCGAGGGTCTTGCTGTTCGGGAAGGGCTCGCCTTCGTGAGCTTTGAGCGCGATCATCGTGTGCTGGCCTACGATCTCTCAAGCTGCGGCGCGGCCGCCAGGGGGGCGGCGGTCTTCTCGCTTCCAGCGTCTCTCGCGCGCGACATCGGTTCGAACCGAGGCGCGGAGGGGGTGGCGTTGACGGACGGAGGCGCGCTTCTTCTGGGGTTGGAGACCCTGGTCGGCGACGCCGCGCCGATCCTCGACATTGGCGACAGCGCGCAGACGTCACTCGCCTCTGCGCGCCTAATGGAGGGCGGCGGCCTGCCGCTGACGGGGCTCGACATCGTCGGCGACCAGATCTTCAGCCTGCATCGCTCTTACTCGCCCGCGACCGGTAACCTTATTGCAATCGCGCGGGCGTCCCATGCCGCTGGGGCGGATCGCTTTGAGGGCGTTCCGATCATTCGGCTCGCCCGGCCAGCGACCGTCGACAATTTCGAAGGCGTTGCGGCGCGCAGAAAAGACGACGGCTCCTATCGCCTTTTCGTCATCTCCGATGACAATTTCTCAGACCGTCAGCGCACGCTGTTGATGGCGTTCGACGTTCCCGCGCCTTGATCTTTTCGATCGCTTTCCGCTCAAACCCCGTCCCCACGTCTCCCTCCCGAAAGGCCGCTCCATGACCGTTTTCGTTCGACCTTCGTTGCTCTGCGCCGCCTCGGCGCTGGTTCTCGCCGGCTGCAGCGCCGGGTGGCGAGCCGACGGCGAGGCGACGGTCGAGACCGCTCCCGTGGAGGCGGTCGTCGAAGAGGCCCTCTGGCCCCATGATGTCAGCGACCTCGAACCCGACCCCGCGGTCCGATACGGCGTCCTCGAAAACGGCATGCGATATGCGATCTTGGAAAACGACACGCCGAAGGAGACCGCATCGCTGCGCCTGCGGTTCGATGTCGGCTCCACAGCCGAGGCGGACGACCAACGCGGGCTCGCCCACTTTCTTGAGCATATGGCCTTCAACGGATCGACGAATGTCCCCGAAGGCGAGATGATAAAGATCCTCGAGCGGTTCGGCCTCGCATTCGGCCCGGACACGAACGCGTTCACCGGCTTTAATCAAACGCAATACTTGCTTGAGCTCCCTTCAGTGGACGATGAATTGATCGACACCGGTCTGTTCTTGATGCGCGAGACGGCGAGCGAGCTGTTGCTCGACCCAGAGGCGATCGACCGCGAGCGCGGCGTCATTCTGTCCGAAGAGCGCGCCCGCAACACGTTCGGGTTTCGGCGCATCGTCGATATTTTGGAGTTCGCCGCGCCGAACTCCATCGTCACCGAGCGTTTGCCGATCGGCGACACGGAGGTGATCCGCACGGCGCCCGCCGAACGCTTCGAGGATCTCTATCGCCGCTATTATACGCCGGAGCGGACAACGCTCATCTTCGTGGGCGACGCCGATTCGGATGTGATTGAGACGAAGATCCGAAAAACCTTCTCGGGTTGGACAGCCGCCGCCGAGCCGGGCCCGGAGGTCGAGATCCCGCCCGTCCGCCGCGACCGGTCGGTCGATACCGGGTTTTTCTACGACCCGGACGTGCCGACCGGACTATTCATCGCGTCCCTGCGGCCGCTTGAGGAGCGCCCTGACACGGCGGCGCAGCGCCGGCTCGGCGTGCTGCGCCGGCTTGGAAACGACATTCTTTCCCGCCGGTTCGACAAATTGTCCCGGGCGGAGGACGCGCCCTTCCTCAACGCGAGCGCCGATTACGGTCCGTTCCTCGAAGCCGCGGAGGCGGCGACGATCAGCCTGACGACCACGCCGACGAACTGGCCGGAGGCCCTCGCCCTCGGCGAACAAGAGCTGCGCCGGGCGTTGGAATTCGGGTTCACCGAAGCGGAGCTTCAAGAGCAGATCGCGAATTTCCGCGCTGCGCTCGAAAACGCGGCCGCCCAGGCGGGTACGCGGCCGAACGACCGGCTGGCCAGCCAGATCGCCAGCGCGATCGACGAGGAGAGGGTCTTCACGACGCCTGCGGCGAACCTTGCCAGATTCGAGGCGTTCGCGCCACAGATCACGGTCGATATGGTCGAAGATGCGTTTCGCGAGCAATGGACCGGCTCAGGGCCGCTGATCCACCTTTCAAGCAGCGAAGCGATCGCGGGCGCGGAAGCCGCTGTCCGCGCCGCATATGAGGCGAGCCGGCAGACGCAGGTCGAGGCCCCCGCCGACGCCGGCGCGCTCGAATTCGCCTATACAGATTTCGGCCGTCCGGGGCGGGTGGTCGCCGATAGCCGGATCGACGACCTCGGCATTCGAACGGTCCGCTTCGCAAATCATGTCCGTCTCAACGTTAAACCAACGGATTTCGAGGAGGGCGCTGTGCGCGCTTCTATCCGCGTCGGCGGCGGAGAGCTCGAATTCCCCATGGATCTGGACGGGCTCGGCTCGTTCATGGCCTCAGCTTTCGCGCAAGGGGGGCTGGAGGCCCACAGCGCGGACGATCTTCAATCGATCCTTGCCGGCAAGACCGTCACGCTCGGACTGCAGCCGGGCGAGGACGCGTTTGATTCGACGGTTCGAACGACGCCTGCGGATCTTGAACTGCAAATGCAACTGTGGGCGGCGTATCTCACAGCGCCCGGCTATCGGCCGGAGGCGGAGGCGCGCTGGGCCCAGACCGTCGATGTCGTGTACCAGACCCTTGATGCCACCCCGAGCGGCATCGTCGGACGCGATGTCGAGCGGATCATCCATGGCGGCGATATTCGTTTCGGCATCGGACCGGAGGAGGCGCTGCGCGCCCGTGACTTCGACGAGTTGCGACCGGTGCTCGACCGCGCGCTGAGCGAGGGCGCGATCGAGATCGGCGTCGTCGGCGATGTCGATGAAGACGAGGTGATCGCAGCCGCTGCTAAAACCTTTGGCGCGCTCGATTTCCGCGTCATCGATCCGCTGCCCTTCGAGGCGGCGCGAATGGTGAGCTTTCCCGAAACGCGAAGCGAGTTGACGCTGACCCATGCCGGACAGCCGAACCAAGCGCTGGCGCTCACCTATTGGCCGACGACGGACGATGGCGATGTCGAAGAGGCGCGCGCGCTCAACGTGTTGCGGGCGGCGCTGCGCTTGCGGTTGACCGATGAATTGCGCGAGGCGCTCGGCGCCACCTATTCGCCTCGCGCCCTCGGCGAAACGTCGGACGTTTTCGACGGGTTCGGCTACCTCGGCGCCTCCAGCGAAGTGGAGCCGCAGAACATCGACCAGGCGTTTGAGATCGTCGATCGGATCGCCGCGGACCTCGCCGCCGGCGGCCTCACCGAAGACGAGCTTCAACGGGCCCGCCAGCCGATCCTTGAGCGGATCGAGGAACAGCGGGAGGACAACGGCGCCTGGCTCGCCCGCGTCGGCGTCGCCCAGACCCAGCCCGACGAATTGGACCGGTTCCGAACGCTAGAAGCGGGGTATCGCGCGTTGACCACAGCGGACGTCACGGCTGCGGCTGAACGGTATCTCCGAGACGACGCGGCGCTCCGGATCCGTATCGTTTCTGAAAACACGGCGGAGGACTAGTCGGCGGCCGCAAGGGCCCCTACGTTTGCTGTCGGCGATTGCTGCCGCGTGCGTTGGCGCCCTTATTCTGCCGACCTTACGTATACCCCAGGGAGCTGTCCCTGGCCGGGACCGTGGTCCCGGACACACGGCGCCCACCTAGTTTGCTAGGTCGACGGGAATATACGCGCGACCGACGGCGCATGCGGTGATCGCCGCGATTTCCACCTAGCGGCGGGCGAGACGTTTATGGATAAGTCAGAGCTGCGCGCGCGCCTTAAAGCCCTAAGGGCTGAGGCGGCGGCCCGCGATCCCGACGCCGCCGAAACACTGGCTGGAAGCTTTCCGTTGAAACTTTTGGACCGGTTCGGTCCAGTGGTGGCCGGCTATGTGGCGATCGGCGACGAGATGGATCCCGCGCCGCTGATGCGACGGCTTGCCGCCACAGGCGCCGAGCTTTGCCTGCCGCGGGTCGGCGCGGATGGGCGGTTGAGCTTCCACGCATGGACCTTGGGCGAGCCCCTTATCGATGGTCCGTTCGGTTTGAAGGAGCCGCCGGCCGAGGCGCCCGAAGCGACGCCCACCCTGCTGCTCGTGCCGCTTTTGGGGTTCGACTCAAAAGGCGGCCGCGTGGGTTATGGCAAAGGCCATTACGACCGCGCCCTCGCTCGCCTTCGAACCGAGGGTCGCGCGTTCGCCTGCGGGCTCGCCTTTAAGGCGCAGCAGGTCGATGATGCGTTGAGCGAAGATCACGATGAGCCATTGGATTGGGCCATGACGGAGGCGGGCTCTGTTCCGCTTTTTATGATACGAGCCATGCCGGCGCGATGAGGCGCGGGCGCGGGGGAGCCTCGAATAGGGCGTGTCCCGCTTCGTCCTGACAGTCCCAAGACGTCGTGCTGAAGCGCAGCGGGTTTGGAACGGACGTTTCGAACGTCGCTGATGTCTCCGCCGTCTCGACGAGCAAGCGAGGACGCTCGACGTCCTCCGCCGGTGCGGCGCAGGCGGCGGGCATTATCGCAAGGGCCGATACGATCACCGTCCGCATCCAGCGACCTCCTAACAGTGGGATAGTGAGCGTGAATTGCGGCGAAATCCGGGGCCGACCTCTTTCGATTTTTCTTATCGGCGCTTCTGTGCGACGATCCCTTTTCGAAACACTGGCGTTTTGCCAACTCGGGGGAGTGCGCATGCCGACCAAAGTCACCGCAATGCGGGTCGAGTTCGATTTGAGCGAGGCGGATATCAGCTTTTTCAAGAAGCGCCTTGTGGCCGCGCGCGAAAGCCGCGAGCCGGGGGACGAGGAAAAGATCGTCGCCAAGGTGGAGAAAGTCGCAGCCGAAGCGTTGGCGGGCGAACCGAACTCCTACGTCCGCGAGCGCGTGGAGAAGCTTACGCCGCTCGTGGCGATGCTACGCGACGAGGACTGGCGGCTTGAGGGCGACGATCGCGCCCGGGTGCTCGACGCCCTCGTCTATTTCGCCGATCCCCACGACATCATCGCCGACCACACGCCGGGTCTCGGCTATCTGGACGATGCGATCATGATTGATCTGGTGGCGTTGGAACTTGCGCCCGAGATCGAAGCCTACGCCGATTTCGTCGCGGCTCGCGAAGACCGTGCGGAAGGCGGCGAGGTGGCCGATGTTTCGCTGTCGGATGTGCGGGACGTGCTCCAGGCCCGTATGCGGCGTCGTCGCCGTCGCTCCGGCCGCGGCGGTGTCTCGGATGCGGCGGAGCCGATCAGCGGGTTCGCTTTTATCTAGGCGACGCGGTGCAAAGCCAAGCGCTCCGCGGACGCCTCCTCCAGATCCCGGTCGTGAAAGCGGGCGACGAACTCGTTGATGCGCGGCACGATCTCCGTGCGGAAGCGCGAGCCGATGAAGACGCCGTAATGGCCGACGCCCGGCTGGATATAGTCGGTCTGCATATCCAGTGGAATGTTGACGCAGAGGTCGTGCGCCGCCTGGGTTTGGCCGATACCGGAAATGTCGTCTTTTTCGCCTTCGACCGTCATCAGCGCGACATCGGCGATCGCCTCC
>CAYYNG010000111.1:0-5434 GCA_964472435.1 uncultured Hyphomonadaceae bacterium
CGCGCGCTCGGTTTCTTCAGCGAGGTCGAGATCACGGAACAGCCGGGCTCGCAACCGGATCGCACCGTCGTGGACGTGGCCGTCACCGAACAGCCGACTGGCGAGATCTCATTCGCCGCCGGCATTTCGTCCGTCGACAACTTCCTGGTCGATTTCAGCATCACCCAGCGCAACTTGGGCGGCCGGGGCCAGTCGCTCTCCGCCGCCGTCACCGCGTCCGACCGGCAGCAGAACGTCCGGATCTCCTTCACCGAGCCGCGCTTTCTCGCCCGCAATCTGGCTGCCGGCGTCGACATTTTCGGCACCACGGCGGACTTCCTCGACGTTTCGGGCTTTGAAAGCACGACCTTCGGCGGGGCCGTCCGCTTCGGTTTTCCGCTCACCGAACGCTCATCCCTCGGGCTCCGCTACCGGATCAGCCAAGACGAGTTGGAGGTCGCGGACTCCGATATCGTGATTGACGCCGCTACGGGAACGATTGCGACGGAGTTGGTCACAACAACCGACGGAAGCGTGGTCGAGGTCGCGGTCTCGCCGACGCTCGATCCCTTGCCCGATGGCACGCTGGTCGTCGACCAATGCAGCGAGCTTTTCGTCAATCGAAGCCCGATCTGCTTGAGCGAACGGTCGGAGCTGACCTCGCAGATCGGCTACACCTTCCGCTGGGACCGCAGAAACGACCCTATCACCCCGACCCGCGGCTTCGATTTCAGCTTCAGCCAGGATCTCGCGGGCGTCGGCGGCGACGTGCGGTTCCTGCGCACCGAAACCCAAGGCACGATTTATCGCGGGCTGTTGCCGGGTGTGCGCGCAAGCTTCCGTCTCGGGGCCGGGTGGATTTTCGCCTTCGCCGACGATGACGGGCTGCGGATCAACAACCGGTTTTTCCGTGGCGGCAACAGTTTTCGCGGGTTCGACGTGGCCGGGATCGGACCGCGGGTCGTCCAATTCGAGATCGACCCGGAAACCGGAGAGGAAACGGGCAGGGTGTTCCGCGAAGAGGCTCTGGGCGGCGAGTTCTACTACCAGGGCACGTTCGAGCTCACCTTCCCGAATTATCTGCCCGAGGCGGCGGGCATTCAAACGGCGTTGTTCCTCGAAGCGGGCTCCCTCGGTAATCTCGACGAAGAGACACGGGAGACCTTCACTCCGTTTATCGGAACGCGGATCTTGCCGAACGGCGAGAATGTAACCTTTATCGAAACGATCCAGGATAACCTTTCTCTGCGCGCTTCGACGGGGCTCAGCGTGTTCTGGCGCTCGCCGTTCGGCCCGATTCGCTTTGACTTCACCCATGTGATCCAAGATGAAGACTTTGACCGCAACCGCGGCTTCCGCTTTAGCACCACGACAGCTTTTTAACGATTGGAGACCTTTCATGGCTCGCATTAGAGTATTGCTCGCCGCGCTCGCTTGGGCAGCCGCCGGCTTCGCCGCCCAACCCGCCGCGTTCGCGCAAGGCACGAGCGTGATCGTCATCGACCAGGCCCGCATCATGCGCGACAGCGCCGGCGGCCAGGACATCCAAACCAAGCTGCAGGCCATTGGCGCGCAGATGCAAACCGAGCTGCAGCCGGAGGCGCAGGCCCTGGAAACCGAGGGACAGTCCATCGAGGCGCGCACCGCGAACATGACGCGCGAAGCGGTGGCGCAGGACGCGACCCTGCGCGGCCAGATCGAGGCTTACGCGCGGAAAGTTCAAGCCTTCCAGCAAAAACGCCAGGTGCGGGCGCAAGAGCTTCAGCTGACCGAGCGGGCCGCCTGGGCCCAATTCTTCCAGGAGCTCGAGCCCGTGCTGCAGGAGGTCGTCGACGAGTCCGGCGCCCAGTTGCTGGTGGACCGCTCAAACACCATTTTCGCGACCCCGGCCATCGACAAAAGCGAGGCCGTGATCGAAAAAATGAATGCGCGCTTGCCAACGATCAATGTGACTCGCCAGCGTCTGCCCGAGCAGCCGGAACAGCTTAGCCAATAGCCGGCGGCGGTCCTGTGCCCGTTGACCCGCGCTTTTATCGATCCTCAGGACCGAAGACGGCCGCAGACATCGCCGAGCTCATCGGCGGCGCTGTTCGCGGTGAACCGCTCCGGCCCGTGTCAGGCCTCGCGCCCGCAGCCGACGCCGGCCCAGACGATCTTTGCTTTATCGACGACGCGGCAAGCGCGGCCGACGTCTCGGCCGACGCCGGCTTGGTCTTGGCGACGGAGGCCGCCATGGATCGCCTGCCGAGCGGCGTCGATGCGGTCCTAACCGCCGCGCCGCGCCTCGCCTTCGCGCGGGCCGCGGCAGCGCTCTTCGAAGAGCGTCGGCTCGATGGCCAAGAGGATGCGATTTCATCGGAGGCCGCCATTCATAAGACGGCGGTCTTGGGGCCGGGGGTCGTTGTCGGCCCCGGAGCGGCCATCGGCGAGGGCGCTGTGATCGGCCCCGGGACGGTGATCGGCCCGGGGGTTCAGATCGGGCGCTACACGCGGATCGGGCCCCATGCAAGCCTTTCCGCGGCGTTGATCGGAGACCGGGTGACGCTGCTCGCAGGCGTGCGCATCGGCGAGGCCGGCTTCGGGCTGGCGGTGGGCGACGCCGGTCCCGTCGACGTGCCCCATTTTGGTCGTGCGATCGTGCAAGACAATGTCAGTATTGGAGCCAATAGCTGCGTCGACCGCGGCGCTTTGGGCGACACCGTGATCGGCGAGGGCGCGAAGATCGATAATCTCTGTCATATCGCCCACAATTGTCAGATCGGGCGGGGGGTCGTCATGGCGGCCTTCGCCGGCATCTCGGGATCCGTCGTGATGGATGATTTCGTCCAGTGCGGCGGCCGGGTGGGCATCGCCGACCACGCGCATATCGGGGCCGGGGCGCGCATCGCCGCATCCGCCGGGCTGTGGCGAGACGTGCCTGCCGGCGAGACCTGGGGCGGCATCCCGGCCAAACCCATGAAGCAATGGATGCGGGAGATCGCCTGGACCGCGAAGCAAATCAAACCGAAAGCACGCCGGTGACCAGCGCCATCCACCCAACGGCGATCGTCGAGCCCGGCGCGGAGCTCGGCAGCTATGTCGAGATCGGCCCTTTCAGCATGGTTGGTCCGCGCGTGACGCTGGGCGACCGCGTCAAGATTTGGAATGGCGTTACGATCCGCGGGGCGACCTATATCGGCGACGATGTCGAGATCTTCCCCGGTTCAGTCGTCGGCACACGGCCTCAGATCCTGGGGCTTAAGGAAAGCAATGACGCGCGTATCGTCGTCGGCCCGCGCACGATCCTTCGGGAAAACGTCACCATTCATCCCGGCAGCACGAATGACGGCGAGACCCGGGTCGGCGCCGACGGCCTGTTCATGGTCGGGGTCCACATCGCACATGACTGCGTCGTCGGCGACAAATGCGTCTTCGCCAACACGGTGACGCTCGGCGGCCATGTCCATGTCGGCGACGAGGTCTGGATGGGCGGGCTCGCGGCGATTCATCAATTCACTCAAATCGGCCGGCACGCCTTTGTCGGCGGCGGGGCGGCCTTGACGACCGATGTGATCCCCTTTGGCTCCGTGGTCGGAAATTACGCGCACCTTGCCGGCTTGAACATCATCGGCCTCAAACGCCGGGGCTTCAGCCGGGAAACGATCCACGACCTCCGCGCGGCCTACCGCCTTCTCTTCGCCGACGAGGGTACGTTCTCGGAACGGTTGGAGGACACGGCGCGGAGTTTCGCTGACAGCCCGGAGGTCATGGAGATCGTCGATTTTGTTCAACGTGGCCGCGAGCGGTCGCTTTGCATGCCGAAGTGAACGCAAAGCCGCCGCCGCTCGGATTGATCGCGGGCCGAGGCGGCCTTCCAGTCGCCGTCGCCGAGGCCGCCTCGGCGAATGGACGTGGCGTTTACGTGTTGCAGATCGCGGGTTTCGAAGAGCCCCGGCTGAACCTGTTTCCCGGCGCGACGGTCGGGCTGGGCGAACTGGGGCGGCAAATGAAATTGCTCCAGGCCGCCGAGTGCGAAGAGGTGGTCTTCGCCGGACACGTCGCCCGACCCGCCTTTCAAGACTTATCGCTTGATTGGAGGGGCGCCCAGGCCTTGCCAAAGGTCGTGGCCGCCGCGCGAAAAGGCGATGACGCGCTCCTCTCGGCCCTTGTTGGGTTGATGGAGGAGGCCGGCTTCCGGGTGATCGCGGCCGAGGAGATCGCCCGGCGCCTCGCGCCATCCGCCGGCCTTTTGGCCGGCCCCAAGCCCTCCGAAATCGAAAGGGCGGATCTCGCGAAGGCCGCCGAAATCGCCGCGGCGTTGGGCGATCTCGATATCGGGCAAGGCGTCGTCGTCTGCCATGGGCTTGTCTTGGCCGCCGAAGCGCAAGAGGGCACGGACGCAATGCTCGGTCGGCTAACAGATCTGCCCCCCGAAATCCGCGGCACGCCCGGAAAAAGGCGCGGGGTGCTCGTCAAGCGACCGAAGCCGCGCCAGGATCGCCGCGTGGACCTGCCGACCATCGGCCTCGAGACGATCGAGCGGGCCCATGCCGCGGGGCTCGCAGGGATCGGCGTAGAAGCGGGCGGTGCGTTGGTGCTTGATCAGCCGGCGATCTTCGATCGCGCCGTTGCGCTCGGCCTTTTCCTTTTGGCGTTCGATCCCCAAGACGGGCGATGACCGGGCGTCGCCTGTTCTTTGTCGCAGGCGAGCCTTCGGGCGACGAACTCGCCTCGGAGGTGATCCGCGCCGCCCGAGACCGCATACCGGATATCGAGATCGGCGGCGTCGGCGGTCCTGCCATGGCGGCGGCTGGCGCCTCGTCCGAGATAGATATATCCCCCCTGGCCGTCTTGGGGTTTGTCGAGGGGCTTCTGGCTTATCGACGTGTCGTTCGGCTGGCCGACGTCGCGGCGGCGGCTGCGATCGCGTTTGCGCCCGATAGCGTGATCCTTGTCGATTCCTGGGGATTTACGTTGCGCGTTGCGCAACGGATCCGCCGCCGGGCGCCGCAGATCCGTCTTGTAAAGCTCGTCGGGCCGCAGGTTTGGGCGACCCGTCCCGGCCGCGCCCGAACGTTGGCCCGCGCCGTCGACCGGCTGTTATGCATCCATCGGTTCGAGGTTCCGTACTACGAGCCCTTGGGACTGCCCGCCAAGGTGATCGGCAACCCCGCCCTGTCGCGGGCGCCGAAGGGGAACGGCCCAGCGTTCCGCGCCCATCTGGGCATTGGGTCGGACGAACCGGTGCTGCTGATCCTGCCCGGCAGCCGGCCGAGCGAAATCGCACGTGTCGCGCCGCCCATGATAGCGGCGGCGTCGCGGCTTCAGCACGAGGCGCCCGGGCTGCGCGTCGTCGCTGCACCTGCCGAGGCGGTGCGGGGGCGGTTCGAAGACGCGCTCCCACCGGCCGCCGCCATCACCATGCTGGATCCCTCTCAGTCAAGGTTCGATGCGATGGCGGGGTGCACCGCCGCAT
>CAYYNG010000111.1:5444-6396 GCA_964472435.1 uncultured Hyphomonadaceae bacterium
CGCCCGGCCTGCGGGGCGTCGCCGCGCCCGCCGAGGCGGTGCGGAGCCGGTTCGAAGAGGCGCTCCAATCGGACGCCGCCGCCATGACGGTGCTGGATCCCTCTCAGTCAAGGTTCGATGCGATGGCGGGGTGCACCGCCGCATTGGCCTGTTCGGGCACGGTGACAACCGAGCTCGCGGTGCAAGGCGCACCGTTCGTTGTCGGTTACAAGGTCGGGTGGCTCACCTGGCTTGCCGCGCGCTACGTCTTGTTCAAAGCCGATTACATCACTCTGCTGAACGTCGCAGCAGGGGAGGAGGTTGCCCCGGAACGCATCCAGGGCCGGCTGACCGCCGAGGACCTCGCCGCCGCTGTTCGTCCGTTGCTGACCGAACCGGCGGCGCGTCGCCGGCAGATCCAGCGTCAGTTCGACGCCCTTCGAACGATGGGGCTGGGCGATCCGCCGGCGGCGGCGATCGCCGCTGAGGATATCTTGTCGAGCGGCTAGCGCTGCTCGATCGGCACATAGTCCCGCTTCGCCGCGCCCGTATAGATTTGCCGCGGGCGGCCGATCCGTTGCGTGGGATCTTCGATCATCTCGTTGAGTTGCGACAGCCACCCGACGGTGCGCCCAAGCGCGAATAGGACCGTGAACATCTCCGTTGGAAAGCCGAGAATATCCATCGCGATGCCCGAATAGAAATCGACGTTGGGATAGAGCTTCTTCTCAACGAAGTAGTCATCCTCCAAGGCGATCCTCTCAAGCTCCATGGCGACGTCCATGATCGGATTGTCGCGAATATCGAGCTCGCGCATCAGCTCGTGCACCGTCGCCTGCATCACCCGTGCGCGGGGGTCGTAATTCTTATAGACCCGGTGGCCGAAGCCCATAAGGCGGAACGGATCGTCCTTGTCCTTTGCGCGGGCGATGAATTCGGGGATCCGGTCGACCGTACCGATTTCGCGAAGCAT
>CAYYNG010000112.1:0-6375 GCA_964472435.1 uncultured Hyphomonadaceae bacterium
ACTCATAGCCCGCCGCCGAGAGCGCCTGGCAGACCCAGGCGGCCGCCTCGCGATCCGCGCCCGTGCGCGAGACGAAGATGCGCTGTGCGTCCATGGTCCGATGCCCCGCCGTGTCGCCATCACCGAGGTGATCTTCCAGCCCAAGATCCTCGACCGCGTGGCGGATGGCCTCGGCCTGCTCTTCCGGCGCTTCCCTACGGCCGAACAAGTTCTTCCCGGCGTCGGAAATGAACTTGAAAACACCCATGTCGCGTCCCTTGGATGGCGAAACCCAAGTCTACCGATCTCCCGTCCCGGGAAAAGCATGTTCCAAGGCGCGCGAGGAAGTGACCAAGGCCCCGCCACGTCGCCCCTGGCGCTCCCTCCCCTGCGCTTGTAGGGTCCCGCGCAGCCTATGAAAAATCGCACTATGGAGGATCCCCGATGCGCGAAGCCGTTATTGTTTCAACTGCGCGCACGCCGCTCACAAAGGCCGCCCGCGGCGCGCTGAACGACACCCATGGCATCACCATGTCCGCGCACGCCATCAAAGGCGCGCTCGACCGGGCCGGCGTCGAGCCTGAGGCCGTGGAGGATGTATTCCTCGGCTGCGCGACGCCGGAGGGCGCGACAGGCCACAATATCGCGCGCAACGCAGCGCTTGCGGCCGGGTGCCCCTCCTCCACGTCGGGGGCCACGATCACCCGCTTCTGCTCGTCGGGCCTCCAAGCCATCGCCAACGCCGCCCATACCGTTACGGCGGAAGGCGCGAACGTCGCCATCGGCGGCGGTGTGGAAAGCCTCTCCCTCGTCTCGCGCTCGGGCCACCAGAACCTCTACCGCTACACCGAAGAGGAACTCATGAAGACCTGGCCGGCGATCTGGATGACCATGATCGAAACGGCCGAAGTCGTCGCCGACCGCTACGGCATTAGCCGCGAGTACCAAGACGAGTATTCCGCCGAGAGCCAGCGCCGCACCGCAGCGTTCCAAGAAAAGGGCTACATGGCGGAAGAGATCGTGCCGATGAACGCCCGCATGAAGCTCGTCAATAAAGAGACCGGCGAGGAAAGCTTCCAAGACGTCGTCGCGGACCGGGACGATTGCAACCGGCCCGGCACCACGGTTGAGACCCTTGCGGGCCTGCAGCCCGTCTTCCGCGGCGGCCAAGTGGTGAAAGAAGGCAAATACGTCACTGCGGGCAATGCGAGCCAACTCTCCGACGGCGCAGCCGCAGTGGTCGTTATGGAAGCCGAAGAAGCCAAGCGCCGGAATATCGAGCCGCTCGGCCGGTTCGCGGGCTTTAATGTCGGCGGCGTTGACCCGGACGAGATGGGCATCGGCCCCGTGAAGGCCGTTCCGCGCCTTCTCGAGCGCCATGGTCTCACAGTCGACGATATCGACCTTTGGGAGCTTAATGAGGCCTTTGCAAGCCAGTGCCTCTATTGCCGCGATACACTCGGCATCGATCCTGAGAAATACAACGTCAATGGCGGCTCGATCTCGATCGGCCACCCCTTCGGAATGACGGGCGCGCGCTGCACGGGCTCGCTCCTCCTTGAAGGCAAGCGCCGCGGCGCGAAATGGGGCGTTGTGACCATGTGCATCGGCGGCGGCATGGGCGCGGCCGGCCTCTTCGAGATTTATAGCTAAGCCGCGTTTCGCCTGGCTGACATTTGGAAACCCCCGGCCGCTTGGTCGGGGGTTTTATATTGGGCGTGGCTTTCTTCGCCGGCATTGCGAGCTATCGTGGTTTCCGGCCTTCACTCCTTCGACAAAAGCCACCACTCGCTCCGCCGGCATTTCACACGGCTTCAACAAGACCTTGCCCGACGAAGGCAGATAGAGGTTGAAGCTAGCATGGCCTGCGCCCCCAAGCGCCTCGCCATAGAGTTTCACCTGACGGCCGCCGGCGAGGCGCTCCACCGTCACGCCCCAGCGCCGACCTTCGTAACGCCCGACCCAATAGCCGTCGGGCAGGCGTTCAAGAGCCCCGAGGAACGCGGTCATTCGCCGAGGTCTCGCCAAGTGAGCGTCTGCAAGACTTAAGGAAGCCCCCCGCACGCGAAAGAGGCCTCCACAGAGCAGTCCGGATCGTCCCTATGCGTCGCCTCGGGTCAGGACGAAGTTGGCTACGGCAACACCGAGGAAGACGACGGCGAGAATGAAGAGTACCGGCGACTCTGCGCTCGGCTGAAGCGGCACGAAGTGCTCTCGGGCAAAGCCGGAGCCTTGGGCCAGGGCCTGCTCAAGCGGGATGACGCCGTCCACCGCTTCGGTGTTGAACCCGTCCGGAGTGGTCACGCCGAGGAGCGGCGAGAGGTGAAATAGAAACGCGCCGAGGAACGGAAGAACGGCCAGGGGCGCGCCGATCCGAACTCGCGTTTGAGGCAGCATTACGAGGACGCCAGCGGCGATTTCGAGAAGGCCCGTCGCATAATTCGCGACCGGGTAGAGAAGGTCCGCCAGCGGCAGGCCCATCCGCGTCGCGTTGTATTCCATGAACTGAAAGATGTGCGCGCCGCCGAATTTGAGGCCGCCGAACACCAACAGGAAAATGCCCACAGCGAAGGGCAATACTTTTTTGACGATAGCCATAGCTTCCATGTCCTTCTTATGTCGCCGCCCCCAGGCGGTGCGATGCGGGCTACCTAGTCTTTCGCGGGTATTGGCGCTATCGCGCACAAGCGTTTGTGAAGAGCCGTGCGTCGGATCAATCGGCTGGGTCCGCCGCGATCGGTTGTATGAGGAGACGGTCGAGCCGGGTATCCCGTTCGCCGCGCCAACCGGGTTGACCGATCGTCATACCGGCGTGTCCCGCCGCGGGCTGCGGCTGGTAAAGGGCGAAGAGACGGTCCCAAATCGACAGGCAAAAGCCGAAATTCCGCTGGCTCTCCAATTTGTCCGCCGAATGGTGCACGCGGTGCATATCGGGGGTGACAACGAACGGCCGTAGCGCGGTGTCGGCCCACGGCGGCAGTCGCCAGTTGGAGTGGTTGAAAAGGGCGAAGGCGCTAAGCGCCACTTCGAACCAAAAGGCGACGAGCACCGGCGCTCCTAAAGCGACGACGACGGCCGCCTTCCAGACTGTCGAGACCGCGATCTCAACTGGATGAAAGCGGACAGCGGTGCTGACGTCGAAGCCCGTGTCCGAATGGTGGACGCGATGCAGTCGCCAGAGCCAACGGACCCGGTGAAGCGCGACATGCTGAGCCCAAACGGCGAGATCGAGCAAAATGAAGCTCGCCGCCATCGCGATCCAGGCAGGGACGGAGAGCGCATTGAAAAGTCCATACCCTTTCGTCTCCGCCCAAAGCGCGACGCCGGCGAGACCCGACGAGATGATCAACCGACCGACGGCGGATCCGATCACCATCAGGCCAAACGCTCCGATCCAGCGGCGCCCCCGCGCGGCCGGTTCGCGCCGCCGCGGCTGTGCCGCCTCCAGCCCGGCGAAGATCGCGAAAACCAAGAGGAAAATGATGATGCGCAGCGATCCGTCCATAACCTGTGTTCTGAACTGGAGCGCGCCGCCGCGCCAGAGGCCGAATCGTCCTACTTGGTCGTCGATGGAACATGAACGGCTCCGCTTTCTTGAATTCTTCGCCGGCGGGGGCATGGCCCGGCTCGGCCTGGCGGGTCTGTTCGATTGCGTGTTTGCAAACGATATCGACCCTCGAAAATGCCACGCTTATCGCGCGAATTTCGGTTTCTTAGATCTCTTCGAAGGGGACGTGGACGATCTTAATCCAGGCGATGTTCCCGCAGCCGACCTCGCCTGGGCGAGCTTTCCCTGCCAGGATCTGTCCCTAGCCGGCGCAAGGGGCGGGCTCGGCGCCCCTCGCTCCGGGGTGTTCTGGTCGTTTTGGAGACTGATCGACGCCCTCGACGCAGAGGGCCGCGCGCCCCCCCTTATCGCGCTGGAGAACGTCGCGGGGCTTCTATCTTCGAACGGCGGCGCGGATTTCGAAGCGCTGGTCCGCGCCTTCGACCGGAAGGGCTACGCCGTGGGCGGACTGACCATAGATGCGGCCGCGTTCGTCCCCCAATCCCGCCAGCGTCTATTCCTGGTCGCGACACGCCGGTCGATCCCGCCTGGGTGCCTGACGGATCGGCCGAGCACGTTCCACTCGAAACGGCTCGTTGAAGCGGCTTGCGACCTCCCGCCCGACATCGCCGCAAGCTGGAAATGGTGGCGCCTGCCGGCCCCGCCGCTCCGCAATCTCGACCTGGCGGCGCTTCTGGAACGCCGCCCCCCCAGCCACGCTTGGCGGTCCGGCGACGCTTTACAGAAGCTCCTAAACCAGATGACGCCGCTGCACCGGGCCCGCGTCGAAGCGGCGGTCGAGACTCAAGCGTTCCGAGCGGGCTGCGTCTATCGTCGAATCCGGGACGGCGTCCAGCGGGCCGAGGTGCGGTATGACGGATTGGCGGGGTGCCTGCGAACCTTGAAGGGCGGGTCGTCCAGGCAGCTTCTCCTGATTTCGCAGCATGGCGAGCTTCGCCTGCGCGCGCTTTGCGCCCGGGAAGCTGCGCGCCTTATGGGCGTGGGCGATGATTATCGGCTGCCGGCGGGTGCGACCGAGGCGTTCAACCTTCTGGGGGACGGGGTCTGCGTGCCCGCGGTTCGCTGGCTGGGAGAGCAGCTCCTGGCGCCCTTGGCAAGCGGCCGCAAGGCCGTCGCCGCCTAGGCGCGAGGCGCGCCGCAATTCCTCCATAAGCGGCGGATAAGAATCGTATCAAGTTCATGGTGCGCGTTTGAAATGGCGCGTTGTGCAATTTATAGGTTCCGCCAGATCACTGAACAAAGGCCACTTGAATGCTGCACCCCTCGACCAAAAAGCTTATCGACAAGATCAGCGACATGACCGGAAAGCGAAAAATCGCCTGGGCGGAAGGCGATCAGGGCGCCGTGGTTTACGACACGGAGGGTTATCGGATCGCTTTGGTGGGCGATCCGGTCGAAATGGTGTTGTCCGACGCACTGGGCAAAGAGCTTGAGCGCGCCTCCCGCGCCGAACTCAGCGCGACCCCCCGAGACGGCGCCGGGACGTACGCTGATATCGTGGACGGTCTTTGCAAGGAAGCCGCGCGCGTCGCACGCGGGACAGAAACCGCGATCGACAAGGTTCTGGCGGGCTTAGAGCGGCAAGACGAAGCCCCTGACGTTTTCGTCGAGCCCGAAGCGATCGATCTGGAAGAGGCCGACAATGTGGCGGAAGCCGCGACAACGTTGGAAGACGCCGCCGACGATACGCTGGCGGTCGCAGTGGCTGACGCCGAGCCGGCGGCGGAGCCCGCAACCGCGTCGGCGCCGCCGCTTGTCGTCGAAGAGCCGGACATGGCGGCCGCCGTCGCCTCCCTTGCGGAACAGGTCAACGGCCTCGGCGAACCGGCCGCAGAGCCCGACCCCGCACCGTCGATCGAGCCCTCGCCGACAGCTTTCACCGAGACCAGCCCCGCCAACGCCCCGCAATCTTCGGAAACCAAAGCGGCCAATGACGAGACGCCGCCTCCGCCGAACCCGGTGGAAGAGGCGGCTGCGACCCATAGCGCAGACCCGGACGCCGCAGCTTCGGGCGAGGCGGGGGCCGGGGACGAAGCCAGCCAGGACGGCGATGAAGCATCGCCGACCACCCGTTATAATCCTTGGATGTAGCGTGCGCCCCTAAGCGAGGCAGAGCTTGAAATTCCGCCGCGCAAGGGACGGGTAGTCGGGAAACGTTTTCAAGGCGCCGCCGCCGCAAGCGTCGAGCAGGGCGTCCGCCCTTGCGCGCGCGTCGCCCTCTAGTCCTCGATAATAGTGAAGCGGCCGCTGCAGCATCCAGAGATTGAAGGGGAAGATCATTCGATTGCCTCTGGCTTGCTGATCTCCGATTGCGAATTCATGCACGCCGAGGGCGCGGGGAACCTCGGCGCCGGGCGGTTGGCCCTCCGCCCATTTCGAAAGCGACTCCGCTGTGGAACATAGAACGGGGAACTGGTCGCGGAACTGATCCGCTAAGATCGGCAGCAGAGTTTCGGGCACCTCGCCGTTGGGCAGGAAATCACCCGATTGCGGTGTCGGAGCGCCCATGCGGCGGACCCATTCGGCGACGCGCGGGGCCTCGCGCTCCATGATCTCACCCGAAGCGGGGTCGCGGTATTGGTGGGCGTAGAGCGGACCGTAGAGACCGAAATCGCCTATCGAGGGGCGGTCGCCGAAAAGCATTGGATGATGGGCGAGATGAGTGTCGAACTGTTTGAGAAACTTGAGATAAGCCTGCTCGATCGCTGGCTGAACGTCCGGCGTCACCCCCAAAACCGGCAGTGCGCCTTCGAAATTTTTTGCATTCGCCTTGCCGACTTCAAATTGCTCCTCGGCGCTTGCTTCCGGCGCAGAGATCTTGCCGAACT
>CAYYNG010000113.1:0-6347 GCA_964472435.1 uncultured Hyphomonadaceae bacterium
ACCCGCGGTTGGTGCAGTACATGTGGAAGCTTCAGGTAGTGCGCGAGGGCGACACGATCAAGGAGATCACGCGGACGACGGACTGGGGCGCGGGTTCGGAGTTCCGCAGCGCGGGGACGGTGGGAGACGAGAATGGCGGCTGAGGCCGGATGCTATTGCGGCGCGGTGCGCTACCGGTTCACAGGTTCACCGATGTTCAAGGCGCAATGCCATTGCCGAGAGTGCCAATATTTCGCGGGCGGGGGCCCGAATTTCACCCTCGCGGTGTCAAACGACGGCTTTGAACTCCTTTCGGGACCGCTCGTCACGTTTCGCCGAGCCGATCTCGAACATCCGGTCGCCCGCGATTTCTGTCCGACCTGCGGCGTCCATCTCCGCACCCGGTCTCTGGCCCTGCCCGATGTCAGCCTTCTGAAGATGGGCACGTTGGACAAGCCGTCGGACTTCGGCGGGCCCGACGTGGTCGTCTTCGCCTCGGAAGCGCAATGCTTCCATGTCCTGCCGAGGGATGTGCCGACGTTCGAACGCCTTCCCGGCTGAATGCGGCGGTCTGGCAAGAGGATTGCACGCAGCCCGGCTTGGGCGGGCGGCCCGGGCGAGGTAGGACATGGACATGGCCGAGCGGGCGATCGGGACCAAAGCGAGGCGAGGCGCTCGAGGGAGCCGCCGGTGATGGCGCGGCCCGCGCCCGATCGTGCGGCGTCTGGCACGGCCGCCGCGCGGCGTCTTAAGGTCTTGGTGCTGAAGGATCGGTACCAGTCGTCTTTCATGAGCCCGCGGTCCTCGCGGCATAAGCTTGTGCGCAAGCGGTTCGCGCCGTTCAACTATATCTCAAGCGCGTTCGACGGGTTCACCGTGCTGGAGCCGAGCTTCCGTGTCGACCTCGTCCATGCGCAGAACCGCATCCCGATCGGCGCGGCGAAATCGGTCGTCTCATTTGAATCCCATCTGCCGCGCCGGTTCGGGCTTGGCGATCGCAACCCGCTTCTCGCCGTCATGCGTCGCCACATCGCCGCGCCTGGCTGTCGCCGCATCATCGGCATGTCGCACTTCGCCGCACGCGTGTTCCTGCAGCAGCATGATGATGCGGCCGAGCGGGAGGCGCTCTTTTCAAAGCTGATGGTGCGCCATCCCAGCTTGCCGTTGGGCGACCGGCCGGACCTTTACGATCCGGGGTCCGACAAGGGTCCCCTGACTCTGGTTTTCGTCGGCGGTCATTTCGCGCGCAAGGGCGGCTGCGTCGCCGTGCGCATGGCCGAACTGGCGCTCGAGCGCGGTTTGCCGATCCGAGTGGAGGTCATCTCAAGCCTCGCCGTGGGCGGCGCTATCTGGACCGATCCAACCCGGGAGGGGTTCTTTGATCGGTATCTCAAATTGTTGGAGCTGCCGAACGTCGACGCCCTTGGCAGCCAGCCCAACGCCGTCGTTCGCGAGCGCCTCGCCAAGGCGCATTTTTCGCTGCTCCCCACGTTCGCCGACACGTTCGGCTTTTCAGCGATCGAATCCATGGCCGAGCATACGCCGGTGATCGGCGCCACCGTCGGCGCGCTTCCGGAATTCATCACAGACGGGGTGAACGGCCTGATGCTGCCGCTCGAGACCGATGCCGTTGGCGAGTGGATCGGGCTCGATTATCACCGCCGCGGGGAGCTGGCCTATGAGCGCCGGTTCGACGAGGCCGTAGACGCGCTCGCCGAGGCTGGACTTGCGCGCCTAGCGCCGTTCTTCGAAGACCGGGCAGCCCTCGCGCCCCTGCGGCGGGCCGCCCGCCAGACCGCGCTTGATATGTTCGATGCGCGCAAAAGGTCGGACGAGTGGGACGCCCTCTACGCCCGGATCGCCGCGGAGCCGCGAAAGAGCCAGCCGATCCTCGATCCCGTGCTTGACCGGAACTCGCCCAACGGCTGGCCGGGCGGTCAGTCCTCCAGCGCGTCGTAGACGAGCCGCGTGGTCACATCCCGGAAATCATAGGTGTCGTCGTTCGGCCCGGGTGTGAATTTCTGGATCATGCCGATGAAGTAGAGATCGTTCACCGGGTCGATCCAAAACCAGGTGCCGGCCGCACCGCCCCAATAATAGGTCCCCTCGGGCGGCGCCGTGTTGCCCGCCGCCTGGTCGACCACGAGACCCCAGTCGAGGCCGAAGCCGAGCCCATCGGGCTCGCCGGCGGCGGTGCCGTCATTGAACATGCTCATATGCGGCTTGAGAACATTTGTGGTCATCAGCGCAATCGTTTCGGGCGTGATGATCCGGGCGCCGTCCAAGGCGCCGCCGTTCAGCATCATCTGACAAAAGCGGGCATAGTCGTCCATCGTGGAAACAAGGCCGCCGCCGCCGGACTCCATGCCGAACGCGCCTTCTTTGAAGGCGACGCGAGGGTCGTCGACCCTGACGAGCGCGCCCGTCTCCGGATCGGGGGCGAAGACGTCGGAAAACCGCGACCGTTCAGCGTCCGGCACATAAAAGCGCGTGTCATCCATCCCAAGCGGGGTGAAGATCCGTTCGTCCAGGAAGTCGCCGAAGGTCTGGCCGGAGATCCGCTCGACGATCAGGCCCTGGATGTCGACGGCGATCGAATAGAACCAGTCGTCACCGGGCTGGAACAGGAGCGGGATGTCTGCGACCCGCTGAACCATCGTTTCTAGATCGGGAGAGCCGAGCACCTCCTTTTCGCGGAACGCCGTATTCACCGGATCGGCGCCGCCGAGGCCGTAGCCGAAGCCCGCCGTGTGGCTCATCAATTCGCGCATCGTGGGCGCCCGCTCCGCGTCAACTAGGATCGGCGCGCCGGCCTCGTCGACACCCGCAAGCACTTTGAGATCGGCGAGTTCAGGCACGAATTTCGTGATCGGATCATCCAGCGACCACGCCCCCGCCTCATAGAGCATCATCATTGCGACGCCGGTGATCGGCTTGGTCATGGAGTAGATGCGGTAAAGCGTATCCTCGGCGATCGGCGCCCCCGTCTCGAGCGACTGAACGCCGAAGCGGTTTTCGGCGACCGTCTCACCGTCCTTCGAAAGAAGATAGGCAAGGCCGTGGGCGTGTTTGTCGGCCACAGCGCCGCTAAGGGCTGCGTCGAGCGCAGCGATCTCGTCCGCTGTGATCGATGGCCTGGCGACGCCGGCGGTCGCGACGGCGGCCGGCTGGGGCTCGGCCTCCGCGGCGGGCGCGTCGGCGGGGCCGCAGGCGGCGACAAGGGCGGCGGCGCAGCTGGTCAGCCAGAGGGCGGGCGCGGAACGGGTCATCGGGGAGGTCCTTCGGAATGCGCGGTTTGTCGTTTGAGCGCCGGACCGTGACCGTGCGCGGCGCCGCCGTCAATGGACCTCGCGAGGACGTGCGCGGCGCCCGCGGGCTTTCCAAGCCCCATCGCTTCCCTTATGAGGCCGAAAAGGAAGCGTTCCGCATGAAAATCCGCCAGGCGATCACCTTTGACGACGTGCTATTGGAGCCCGGTCCGTCCGAGGTTTTGCCGGCGGATGTGAATGTTTCGACCCGGCTGACGAAAGAGATCTCGCTCAACATACCGCTTATCTCCGCGGCGATGGACACGGTGACCGAGGCGGGGCTCGCCATCGCCATGGCCCAGTCGGGCGGCATTGGCGTGATCCACCGCAACCTCTCGATCGAGGAGCAGGCGGGGCAGGTCACCCAGGTGAAGAAATACGAAAGCGGGGTCGTCATGAGCCCCGTAACGATCGCGCCGACGGCGAGCCTGGCCGACCTTCAAGAGCTGAAGGCGCAGACCGGGTTTTCCGGCATTCCCGTGGTGGAGGCCGACGGCCGGGTGGTCGGCATCATCACCAATCGGGACACGCGGTTCGTCGACGATCTCACCCAGCCGGTCTCGAGCCTCATGACCACGGCGCTCGTCACCGTGAAGATGGACGCCGATCTCGACACTGCGAGGGGCCTTTTGCACAAGCACCGGATCGAGCGATTGATCATCGTCGATGACGAAGACCGCTGCATCGGCCTTCTCACCGTTAAGGACATGGACAAGGCCTCGCTGAACCCGAACGCGGCGAAGGACCGTGCCGGCCGCCTGCGCGTCGCCGCGGCCTCGACCGTCGGCGACGCCGGCTTCGAGCGGACGGAAGCCTTGATCGCCGCCGGGGTCGACGCCGTGGTGATCGACACCGCCCACGGCCATTCGAGAGCGGTCATTGAAGCGGTGACCCGCGCTAAGCGCCTGTCCAACTCCGTCCAAATCATCGCCGGCAATGTCGCCACGGGCGAGGCGGCGAAGGCGCTCATCGATGCGGGCGCGGACGCGGTGAAGGTCGGCATCGGGCCGGGCTCTATCTGCACCACCCGCATCGTCGCCGGCGTCGGCGTGCCGCAGCTCACAGCGATTGAAGACTGCGCGAACGCGGCGGCGAAAACGAATACGCCCGTCATCGCCGACGGGGGCATTAAGTTCTCCGGCGACTTCGCCAAGGCGCTGGCCGCCGGGGCGTCCACGGCGATGATGGGCTCGGCCTTCGCCGGCACGGAGGAGGCTCCTGGCGAGGTCTTCCTCTATCAAGGCCGCAGCTACAAAGCCTATCGCGGCATGGGCTCGCTCGGCGCCATGGCGCGGGGCTCGGCGGACCGGTACTTCCAAAAAGAAGTCTCCGGCGAAAAACTCGTGCCCGAGGGGATCGAGGGCCAGGTGCCCTTCAAAGGGCCGATCGCGCCGATCCTTCACCAGATGGTGGGGGGCCTGCGCGCCGCGATGGGCTATGTCGGTGCGAAGACCGTCGATGAGCTGCACCGAAAGGCGAAGTTCCTGCAGATCACCGGCGCCGGCCTCCGCGAGAGCCACGTCCACGACGTCACCATGACCCGCGAAACGCCGAACTATTCCATCCCGCGGGGGTGAGGGGCGGTCCCGCGTCAGGCCCGCTTCCACCAGGCCGGGGGCGGATAGAGGTCGACTTGTTCTACGTGGGTGGGGCGGCGTCTCCCACCGTGCTATGGATGCGGCCCTGCTCAATTTAGAGAACTGGACACCGGCGTCTTGCGACTGGCCGAGCTGTCGCTGCAGTTTCGAAAGGTCCGAATGATCGAGCCGCTTCTCATGACATCGGTTCGCGTGACGACTTTTGCGGGCGCGTCGCCGATGACCGGCGCAAGCGGTTTCTTTTTCCGGCGTGATGGACGGCTGCACCTTGTGACGTCGAAGCACGTTCTGCTGGATGAGCCGTCCGACCATCGCCCCGATCGCTTAGAGATCGAAATTCATACCGATCGCGACGACCTCGGCCGATCGATGGGGTTCTCCATTCCGCTTTATGTCGAGGGCAAGAGTGTTTGGCGCGCCGCTAGCGACGAAACCGGCCCGGTCGACGTGGCGACGGTTGAGATCGAGCTTGAGGCGTTGCCGAAAACAGCGGCATACCAGGCTTTCGAGCCCTCCAGCATTCAGTTCGCCGACGAGCGCGTGGAGATAGGATCGACGCTGATCGCGATCGGTTACCCGCTGGGGTTTCAAGACACGTTGCACCATTTACCTGTCGCGCGGCAGGCAAGTCTCGCATCCTCTTTCGGCCTGCGATTTCAAGGAAAAGGCTACTTCTTAGTCGACGCGCGCACCCATCGCGGGTTCAGTGGCGCGCCGGTGGTGATGCGCGCGCCGAGTGAGACGCAAAGCGGCGACAGAGCGGAGTGGAAGCTCCTCGGCATTCATTCAGCGAGGCTCGAAGCCGGAACGCGCGATCCGGAAATCGATGAAGCGCTGAGTTTGAATTCGGTCTGGTATGCGGACGTGCTCCTGGCATTGACCTAGCCGCGGCCGCAAGATGAATGTTTGGAAAGGGCTGAAGAAGGCGGGTTTCGCCGCAGAGGCCTCGGCCGCCGCCCCGCCCCATTCCCAGGCGGGCGCGAACAGGCTACCAGGCCCCATGACCGACCAACGCCACGAACGCGCCCTGATTGTCGATTTCGGGTCCCAGGTGACCCAGCTGATCGCCCGCCGGCTTCGCGAGAGCGGGGTTTACTGCGAGATCCATCCGTTCAACCGGGTCGATGGCGCGTTTCTCAGCGTCTATGACCCCAAGGCCGTGATCTTGTCCGGCGGCCCCGCCAGCGTGACGGCGGAGGGCAGCCCCCGGGCGGCGGATGAGATATTCAAACTCGGCGTTCCGGTGCTCGGAATCTGCTATGGCCAACAAACCATGGTCCAGCAACTCGGTGGAAAGGTCGAAAGCGGCCAGTCCCGCGAATTCGGCCGGGCCTATATCGAGCGCGTGGAGGGCGACCCGATCTTCGAAGGGTTGTTCGACGGAACTGAAGAACAGGTCTGGATGAGCCATGGCGACCATGTCGCCGCCATGCCCGAGGGATTTGCGGTGATCGCCCGCTCG
>CAYYNG010000114.1:0-6328 GCA_964472435.1 uncultured Hyphomonadaceae bacterium
CAACGACCCGAGGTGCGATCGTACCGCCGACGCTTCGACTAACATCCGGCGGGCCAGGCGAGACAAAGATGCGAACTATTCCTTCGCTATAGCGCTACGATAGAGCGTCCCAAGGCGCGAGGGTTCGCGAGATGTTTCGCATTAGCGCGCATCAATACTACGCACCGGACGTTGTTGCGGGTCCTCGCGCGGCAACGCCTGTAGTCTGAAAGACGTGCGTAAGGAGTTCCGTACTGCCGTGGTGATAGTCTGCGTTGTATAGGTTCACGTTTAGTGCCGATGAGGGGAACCACCGGGTCACTTTGTTCCGACGACCTGACCGAGTTTGTCTCCCCGGACGAGAAGGGGGCGTCCATCGTCCTGCGCCGACGGCGTAAGCAAACGGGTGTCCCCGAGAAAGGTCGCGTCAAACTTCTCAAAGTAAAGCGACCAGTGGCCCGCAAGGGGCGCGCTTTCGTGAATCGGGTTAAGATACCCAAAAGCTCCGTCTTCAACGCGTAGGGCGTCCGTCGCGACGTGTGCATAGTCTGCAACGCCTTTGTAGGTGCAAGCTGTCTTTGTTTCGCTGGCGATCAGGGTCGCGCGAATATCCGTTTCCGGTATATAAAAGCGCGGTATCAGCCCTGTTTCGTAAAGGACGAGAGCCTTTACAGTTTCAGCCACCAATACGCCCTTATGAACAACCCGAACTGGCGCGCTGGCGGAAGTTATCTCAATTCGCACGAAGGGATCAGGCGGGCTGCCGAAGATCTCTACACTGTCTTCGAACCAACGATCAATCCGATCCCAATAAAAAGCGATGCGCCCCTCGATTTCCGACGCTTGCAGGACAGGCTGATCATAGGCCCAAGCAACAGGCTTGCCGGCGTAGGGACCGTCCGCAAACGTAAAGTACTGCGCATGTCCTTTACGCGGGCAGCGCGACGACTTCCTGATAAGGGACCGCAGATGTTCCATCCGAATGTCGTTCTGCGGGAAGTAATAGACCGGCGTCAGGCCTTGCTCGTGTAAAAGGATGACATCCTCACTGTCTGCGACAAGCATGTCTCTCGCGTAGGCGCGTACGCGCTTCGGCGTTCTGTTCGGCCATAGCTCCATGGAGCCGAAAGGGAAAACGCGCCCATTCGGACGCAGAAATTTCGTTAGACCGGATGTCGTTTCTACCCGCGGCTCTTGTTCCGAGGAAACGAGATTTTCCGCTTCAAGAGGCGACTTGCTCATCGAAAAACCATTCATTGCTGAGCTCCAACTCGACTACGTCGGCGATCATTGCATCAATTCGTCCTGCTCAGGAGCGCCAGTTTTCAGTGCGCTGTAAGCAAAATTGGAGCTTTTAAGGCCCCGCGTCTTCGACAGTAAGATTTTCCTGACTAAAAACGCCGCACCAAGAAGGAGCGGCGTCTTCTTTTTTTGCGACCGGAGATGCAAGCAAGTCGGCGACGTTTCAATTCAACTGGCGGAGCCAATCGTTGATGGCGTACCCAATCGCAAACGGTTCGTCCTCGCTCGGATAGTGCAGCGACTCGCCGACGAACGCCGTGTCGTAGTTCCGCGACGACGCTGCTAGCTGCGCGACCATCGCTGGTGGGTTCATAAGCGAAGGTTCGACGTAGAGATGCAGCTTCGGCGTCCGAGACGTTCTGAGCCACTGATGATACGCCACCATCATGTCATAGGACGCTTCAGGTTCGCCGCCGACGGGAACGCTCCGCGGCCAAGCCAGCAGCACGCGCCGACTTTCCTCCGTCGGAAACGGTTCTCGGTATCGTTTCATCTCTTCGGCCGTCAAATCGCGCAGGACATTCGCCGGAAACAGCATCTCGATAAACATGTTCTGCTCCTGGACCATTTGCGGCCCTGAGGGGTCCGATTGAAAGGCCTTGAACATCTGTCCGAGCGGACCGGCGCTGTCGTAAGACTCAATCGGGAACATCGGCGGCAGCATGATCTCCATGAAGGCGACACCGGCCACTTTGCGCTGATGGCGGCGGGTGTAATCGACCGCGAGGGCGCCGCCCCAGTCCGTGCCGACAAGGATGGGATCATCGAGCCCGAGCGCATCGATAAAACCGGCGAGATGGGCGGCCTGCTCCTCGTAGGAGTAAGCAGCGGCGTCGGGGCGTTCAGTGTTCCCCATTCCAAGAAGGTCGAACGCTATGGCCCGATGTTCGCCGCCTACGATCGGCAAAACATTGCGCCAAGTATACGACCATGTCGGTGTGCCGTGAACGAAAACGACCGGCCGTCCTTCGCCGACTTCATAGTAAGCCGTTCGCACGCCGTTAACCGAGACAAATTTCGTCTCAAAGAGAAAGTCAGCGGACACTTGCTGCGGCTGCGGTTTGGGCGGGGGTGCGTCTTGAGCCGCGACCGGCATGCAAATAACGGCGAACGCCGCTGCGGCGGCGAGCGCCAAACCCTTCTGTATCATGATCACTCCTTCGCTGGTGTTTCGGGCGGACTTTACCGTTCCGAAATTGATTGCAAAAGAGAGATTATTGCGTTTCGAGTGCGCAAAAATAGAACAACGGAATTGTTAAAGAATGCCGGAAAGCGTCGCTTTTTGAGACTTAATGCTGTCGGCGAGGTGGCTGCGCAGCGCGCGAAATCGAGCGGTCTCTCTAAGGTCGGCGTGCGACAGGATCCAGATGTCGCGCGCTGGCCAAGGCTTTCGTCGTCCGCATCGCTTGAGCCCCCCGTCTGCGTCGCCCAGAAAGCAAGGAATGATCGTCATGCCGAGCCCGGCGCGCGCCGCCGCCATTTGCGCAGCACTATCAGAGAAGATATGCCGCGCCGGCCGGTCCGGAAATTCAGAGTCGCGAACCCATTTTGGCGCCTCGCCTTCGTCCGACCAACCGAGCCACGGTAAGGTGGCGGCCTCTGACCTCGGCACGTCCATCGCTCGGTAGGCGGCGTGGTAAACGACGCCGACTTTGCGCCCAATGAGATACTCCGGTGGCGGAACTTCACAAGTTTGCGCTCGTACGGCGATGTCGGCTTCCCGGCGAGATAAATCGGCGAACGCATAACTCGAAGCGAACTCAATCGTCGTTGCCGGATGATTGTCCGAAAACGCCTTTATTGCAGGCATCAATAAGTCCCCTCCGAGGTCCGCTGGCAGGGCGAGCTTGATGTGTCCTTCCAGCCGCGCGTCGCTGCCGACAATGTCTCGGCCGAGCTCAAAAAAAAGACTTTCGACCTTTTCGGCTGTTTCCAGGAACCGATCGCCACTGGCGTTCAGAACGAACTCGCCGGCGATCCGGTCGAACAATGTCGCCGTTAGTCGTTCCTCAAGGGCTTCGATCCGGCGCGCCATCGTCGATGCGCTAACGCTAAGCGAGCGAGCGGCGCCACGGAGCGATCGATGGCGAGACAAGGCTAGGAAGTATCGCGCGTCGTCCCAATCGAGGCGCACAGCCGCCTGCTCCATTTTTGCACCCACAGTTCGCGAAAACAATTCTCTACGTTTCATATTAGGAGCGCTAAGAAAGTTTCGCAACAGTTACGGGTCTGCCGCGACAGCGTCGGTCCACGGAAGGAGCGAATGAATGAAAACCGTCAAGAGTACGATGCTGACCGCGCTCGCTTGCGCGGTCGGGCTTACGTCCGTCGTTTGGGCGCAGTCCGGGTCGATGGATCAACAACTAGGAGGCGACACGATGGTCAACACCGTCACAATGATCGATATTCACCAGACAACGGACATCGCCAAAGCGCGCGCGTATGCGAACTGGGTCGATGACGTTGCAGCGCGCAACGGCGTCGAAATGCACCAGGTTTATGAGATCACGGACGTGTCGGAGGGCGAGTTTCAGGCTGACGCTGTTTTTTTGTTTAGCGCGCCGTCTCCAGAGAACCTCGGTGCGCTTGCGCAAGATGCGGAGTACGCGGAACGCGTTCCGGAACGTGACCGCACCTTCGAAATGGACGCGCTTGTACGCTACGCCGTAAAACCTCTTGTGCCGGTTCGAGACGACGTCACCGCGCGGATGAAGGATCCGGCGAAAGCGGAGTGGGTGACGCTGATCGACATTCACAATGTCGACGACATGGCCGCGGCGCGAGACTACGCCGCTTGGGTCGCCGGAGTGGCGGATCGAAACGGCGTTGAAATTCTTCAGATCTATGAAGTGCTGGAAACGGTGCAGGGTGATCAAAGAGCTGATGTCGTTTTTTTCTTCCGCGCCCCGTCACCGGAACAACTCGGCGCGCTCGGCGCTGATGCTGAATATGCTGCACGCGTGCCTGAACGCGACCGCGCATTCCGGATGGACGAATTGCGTCGCTTCGCGGTGAAGCCGATCATCATTTCCGGCTCCATGTAGCTGTGTGAACGGAGCGGCCGCCTCGGCGAGAGCCGAAGGCATTGGCGGTCTAGTTGCGGAGTTCGTGATGCCGGTTTCATTTTGCTCAATTTGGCGGCGCTCGGCGAACCGAAAAGGTAGCGTCGCGGCTTTGCGAGACTTGTTGCCGAGTAAGCCAAAATCGAAAAACGCGCTCAAGAAGGTCAGCGATGACCGGTGGTTGGCGGAAATGACGCGCTGCATCTTCCAGGCGGGCTTCAATTGGAAGACCGTCGATAAGATGTGGCCCGCATTTGAAGAGGCGTTCGAAGGGTTCGATCCCCACCGCTGTCGCATGATGTCTGACGACGATATTGACCGGCTCTCACGCGATACTACGATTGTGCGCTACCCCGCCAAAATACGATCTGTCCAGAAGAACGCCGCGTTCGTCCTGGCCCTGAGAAAAGAGCATGGATCGGCGGCGGCCTTCTTCACAGCCTGGCCGAGTTCGGATTTCGTCGGTCTGCTGGAGACCCTGAAGAAACGCGGTGATCGCCTGGGCGGTCAAACTGCGCAATATTTTCTGCGCGGCATGGGCGTGGATGGGTTCATCTTGTCCAAGGACGGCGTTGCGGCGTTGATCGACGCCGGTGTGATCGACGGGCCGCCGACGTCCAGAGCCGCTATGCGCGCTGTGCAAACCGCTTTCAATTCGTGGGTCGACGAAAGCGGGATGTCGCTCACTGAGATCAGCCGTGTCCTCAGCCTTTCCACCGGCGAGAACACTGCTGAGGCGCTTCCTGAACCTGCAGCAAGGAGAAACGCATGATTCCTGATTTCACGGGCAAAACCGTCCTCATCACCGGCGGCAACAGCGGCATTGGACTGGCGGCGGCGAAGCGGTTCGCGGGAGCAGGAGCTTCTTTGGCCATTACCGGGCGAAGCGCCGCTAAAATCGAAGCCGCACTTACGGAACTTGGCTCGAGCGCGATCGGCGAAAGCGTCGATATCCGCTCGGTGTCTGGGATCGACGCGTTTGTCAGGAGAACGGCGGAAACGTTCGGCGGCGTCGACGCTGTCGTTGCTAGCGCCGGCGGCGTGGTCGTTAGACCGTTTGAACGCGTTGATGAAACGCTCTTCGATGATGACCTAGAGCGGAACTTCAAGGGCGCGTATTTCACGGCGCAATCGGCCCTCAAGCATATGGCCGACGGCGGCAGCATTACGTTGTTGTCGTCCGCAGCCGGCTCGATGGGACTCCCCGGTATGTCGGTTTATGGACCCGCGAAGGCAGCGCTTCGCTCCTTAACGCGTGTTCTAGCGGTCGAACTCAGTCAAAGGAACATCCGGGTCAATACCATCGCACCAGGTCCTATCCCTACACCTGGCATGGACCGTCTTGGCCTCCCCGAAGAGCAGCTCGCGCAGGCCAAAGAGAACTTTAAAGAACAGGTGCCGCTCGGGCGCATGGGGACAATAGACGATATTGCGAATGCCATATTGTTTCTGGCGTCCGACGCCGCCGCATACGTCACCGGCGTTGAACTCGGAGTTGATGGCGGCATGGCCCAAGTTTAGTTCACTACACGTTCGACTGTTACGTTTTCTTCGATAAATTGGAGTGTGTGGAATTCTGTTGTTACTGAGCTTTATTGATGCAAGCAAATGAGTCAAAATGGGTAATTTTAACTCATTTCTAGAATAAGAGCGAAATCGAATATATATGCCGTGTGCGGCTGATGTGTTCAGACTCAGATTTGTTGTTCCGAATCCGGCGCGCACCCTTGAAGGGTTTCAGCGCTGATGTGTGAGAAAATAGCTCCCAATCGGCATCTTTGCTTTTGAAAATAGCCAGCGAAAAATGGTCTTTGCCGAAGGAGGCGGAATGGGTTTGGACGACAACCTACCAACAGGACAAGGGATCGCGAATCGTTATGGTGAATTCGGCTACCGCGACTTTCTCGTCTTGTTGGCTGTCGCAGAGACTGGCAGTTTTCGGAAGGCTGGAAGTAGATTGTCTCTCGGGCAGTCCGCAGTCAGCA
>CAYYNG010000115.1:0-6299 GCA_964472435.1 uncultured Hyphomonadaceae bacterium
CGGCAATAACGAGGCGTGCAGATTCAAACAGCCGAGACGGGGGGCGTCGAGAATGGCCCGGGGCAGGATCAGGCCGTACGCCACCACTACGGCGGCGTCGAGGTCGAGCGCTGCGAACGCATGCTGCGCCTCGGCGGACTTGAGACTGGCCGGCGTCCGAACGTCGAGGCCTTCGGCCTCGGCGAAGGCGTGAATGGGCGTGGGGCGCAGCTTCCTGCCCCTCCCAGCGGGTTTCGGCGGCTGGGTGTAGACGCAGGCGATGTCGTGCCCCGCCTCCAGAAGCGCGGCGAGGGTCGGGGTCGCAAAATCGGGCGAGCCCATGAAGGCGAGGCGCATATTGGACATGGGAGCGATGTCAAACGGGGCTGCGGCCAATGGCAAGGCCGAATGCGGGTGCGGTCTAGGCGGCTTCTTCGCGCGCCTGTTGGCGTTTCGCCTTTTTGACCTTCTCAACGGCGCGTTGGCGCTTCAGGCGCGAGAGATGATCGATGAAGAGCGTGCCTTCGAGATGGTCCATCTCGTGTTGAATGCACACGGCATAGAGCCCGTCCGCCCATTCTTCGACGGCCTCGCCATGATAATCGAGGTATCGGAGGCGGCAGCGGACCGGCCGCTCCACTTCGTCGAAGATATCGGGCACCGACAGGCAGCCCTCTTCATAGGGCTGGGTGTTCGCGACGGTTTCGAGGATTTCCGTGTTCACGAAATAGCGCGGGGCCGGGTCTTCGCCTTCGCGCGCGAGGTCCATGACGATGACGCGCAATGGAACGCCTACCTGAATGGCGGCGAGGCCGATGCCGGGCGCGGCGTACATCGTCTCAAGCATGTCGTCCATAAGCCCGCGAACCTCGTCTGTGACGCCGCCTTCGACGGGGCGCGACACCTCTTTAAGGCGCGGGTCCGGAACCGTTAGGATCTCTCGTATCGCCATCACGGTGACATATGCATGGCGCCTGCGGGCGTCAATCGCGGCGGTCACGCCGCCTCGTCATCCGCCGGCTCGAGCGCGAGTTCGCCTGTGCGGGCGGGGCCGCCTGCTCGGGTTTCGATGGCCTCGATCTCTGGCAGGGATTTATCCGGTGGCGCGATCGACAGCGTTTCGAACCGCCGCGCGCTCGGCAAGACCCGTGTTTCAAGGGATCGGTTCATTTTATTGAAACTATCGACCGACGCGTTTAGCGATCTGCCGAGCTTGTCGATATGGCCGCCCATGGCGGACAAGCGATCATAAAGCTGACGGCCGAGTTCCGTCGCCGCCCGCGCATTGGCGGCCGCCTCCTCCTGCCGCCAGCCATAGGCGACGGCTTTTGCAAGTGCGATCAAGGTCGAGGGCGTGACGATGATGACCTTATTGCGGGCGGCGTAGTCGAAGAGGTCGCGGTCGATTTCCAAGGCGGCGGCGTAGAATTGTTCGCCCGGAACGTACATCGCAACGAAATCGACCCGGTCTTCGAACGGCTTCCAATACTCCTTCTTGGCGAGGCGCTGAACGTGGTCTCGGATCTTGCGCGCATGGGCGGCCAGATGCTGGCGACGCGTCCTGTCGTCGGGCTCTTCGGCGGCTTTGAGAAAATCCTCCATCGAGACTTTCGAGTCGACGACGATCTCGCGTCCGCCGGGCATGCGGATAATAACGTCGGGCCGCATTCGTCCGCCCTCGGCGTCCTGGCTCGTCTGTTCGGCGAAATCGGCATGGGCGGACATGCCGGCGAGCTCCATCACGTTGCGCAGGGACTCCTCGCCCCAGCTGCCGCCGCCCCGCGGCGCCGAAAGCGCCGTCACCAGCTTCGAGGTCGCATGGGTGTTTTGCTGAAGACTGTCGCCGATCGCCCGCACCTGCTCCTGCAGAGCGGTGCGCTCTTCGAGACGGACTTTCTCAATCGCCTCGACCCGCTGTTTGAATTCCGAGAAGCTCTGGCCGATCGGCTGCATCAGCTGTTCGAGATCGCTTTTCGCGCCGGCTTTGTGCTTTTCGAACGTTTCGTTTGCAAGCTCGAGAAATTGGGCGTTCGCTTGGCGAAGGACGCCCTGGGCGAGATCGCCGAACTTCTTGTCCATCTCCGCGCTCAGCGCCGACAGCCCGGCCAGCCGCCGCTCGGCGTCCTCGGCCCGCAGCCTTTGGGTTTTGACCTCCTCCCGCGCAAAGCCGGCTTCTTCGGCCAGGCGGGCCCTTTCCTTCGCCTCCCAATCCCGGGCGCGCTCCACCTCGCTTAAGGCGCGGTCAGCGCGGTTCCTCAACCAAAAGACCGCGGCTGCGGCGATCATCGCCGCGCCGAAGGCGACGAGGTGAAGCGCGTCGAGCTCAAGGCGGCCGATCAGTACAATAGGCTCCATAACAGCATCCTGACGCGATTCGCGGGGACGCGCCCGCACCAGGAACATATACGGAACAAACGGCGGCGTCCAGCCCCTTAGACGTTAAAGCGAAACAGCATCACGTCGCCGTCTTGGACGATGTAGTCCTTGCCCTCTTGGCGCATTTTGCCGGCGTCTTTCGCGCCCTGTTCGCCGTTGCAGGCGATATAATCCGTGTATGAGATCGTCTCCGCTCGGATAAAGCCCTTCTCAAAATCGCCATGGATCACGCCGGCCGCGTTCGGCGCCGTGGCGCCTTTCGGCACTGTCCAGGCGCGCGATTCCTTCGGGCCGGCGGTGAAGTAGGTTTGGAGACCGAGGAGGTCGTAACCGGCATGGATCAGCCGATCGAGGCCCGCCTGCTCGAGCCCGAGGGTCTCGAGGAACTCCGCGCGCTCTTCGGCGTCGAGCAGGGCGAGCTCGCTTTCGATTTGAGCCGATATGACGACGCAAGGCGCGCCTTCGGCCGCCGCATGCGCGACGACGCGGGCCGAATGCGCATTGCCGCCCGCTGTGCTCTCTTCGTCCACATTTGCGATGTATAGGACGGGTTTGGCGGTGAGAAGCTGCAGCATCCGCCAGGCTTTTTGGTCGTCCTGCGGAACCTCGGCGCGCCGGGCGGGGCGGCCGTCATTGAGTTCGGCGAGGGCTCGGTCGATCAGCGCCACCTGCGCTTTCGCCTCCTTTTCACCCGAGCGCGCTTTCTTCTCGACGCCGGCGCGGCGCTTTTCGAGGCTTTCAAGATCCGCGAGCATCAATTCGGTCTCGACCGTTTCAAGATCTGCGATAGGATCGACGTTGCCTGCGACGTGGGTGATGTCGTCGTCCTCGAAACAGCGCAGCACATAGGCCACCGCATCGACTTCGCGGATATTGGCGAGGAACTGATTGCCGAGCCCTTCGCCTTGGCTCGCCCCCTTCACGAGGCCGGCGATATCGACGAAGTTCATCCGCGCGGGAATGATCTCTTTGGACCCGGCGATCTCGGCCAGTTTCGCCAGCCGCGGCTCCGGAACGGCGACTTCGCCCACATTGGGCTCGATCGTGCAAAAGGGATAGTTCGCCGCCTGGGCCGCCGCGGTCTGGGTCAGCGCGTTGAAAAGAGTGGACTTGCCCACGTTCGGCAATCCGACGATCCCGCATTTAAACCCCATCGGCCCGGCGCATCCTATTCGACTTTCAAATCAAGACCGGGGGCTTATCGCATTTTCGCGGTTTGACCAGCGGCGCTTTACGCCCAAGGAGGGAAGCGCTTTGAAATCCTTATGAGGAATTGATACGCTCCGTTCTCCAACGGTTGACCGGCGAGGGGGTCGCAAATGGCATATGACGTATTTGTGGTGTCCGCGCTTGAAGACCGGGAAAGGGCGGTCCTCGTCGTTCGTCGTCTTCGGGCCTTGAAGTTCAAGGTTTGGTTCGACAGCAAGCAGACGGACACGACGTTCGACGACAAGGACGCGCGGGACGCGCTGCGCTCGAACGCGATGCTGGTCCTTTGGTCCGAGGCCGCCGTGAAGTCCGACTGGGTTCGGGCGGCGGCGTCGATCGGCCACTCTCGGCCCGGCACCTTGGTGCACGCCTCCCTCGACAATGCGATCCCCTACGAACCCTTCCGCCAGGAAACGCGCCACGATATCGCCGGGCTCACCTCGCGCAAGACGGTGGAGGGTTGGTTCGACGCCGTCGATGCGCTCGGCGATCGCAACGAGCGCGCCGACCTGCGGGATTGGATGGCGATCGGCCCGAAAGACGAGGCTGCGAAGGCGTCGTGGCTCGCCGACCATCCGAATGATCCGCTCTCCGAGTACGCCAAGAAACAGGCCGCAAAAAAGCTTGGGAAGAAACCCGAGCCGGCTGCGGCGGCGGCGGGCGCGGCCGCTGCGGCGAAGGCGGCGATTAAAACGAAGGGCGCGCCGCCGACCGCTGCGGCGGCGGCTGGCGCGGTCGGCGTCATACCGGCGATCGCCGCCGCCGTCGGTCTTCTCTTGGTGTTCGCCTACCTTGCGCGCTCGACGCCGATTTCGCCTGCCGGCGACCAGATTGCGGCGGCATGCCCTCGCGGCGAGATCCCGGCGGCGCTGCTCAACCGCAGCCGTGTGCTCGAACCGACCGGCCCGATCATCGACGACACCCAGTAGGACCGAGCAGGTTACTCTTCGACGTCCCCGCTCTCCGCGACGATCAGCGACGCCTCATGGGCCGCCTCGTCATAGCCGTTTCGCCGGCTCCAAACGAGAATGCCGGTCAGGCCCCCGCCCACGATGAACGACGCCACCACGCCAGCGACCAGCGCCGCCCAGCCATGGGCCGACATGTCGGCGCCCATATACTCGTTCATCAGCCCGATCACGTAGACCAGTAGGACAGTTGCGATCAGAAACCCGGCGACAAGCCAGGCTCCGAGTTTTTGATTGAAACCGTTAGGCATGCCTGGCCCTTCTCGATAGCGGTCGCCATGGACCCTGCGGCGATTATGCCCCGATGGCCAATTCCCAGTCGGAATGCCGGCGAGAGGCTGAGACTATGTCGCCATTGCAGGCGGGTTGATCCTTGCCAGCATATAAGTGCGCCGGTCCCGGAAATCAGCCGTCATCGCCCGTCGACCGTTTCGGGTCGCGCTTCGGCGCCGGGGCGAGGCGCATCACCTCGGTTTGAAACCGTTCATCCTCGCCTGCGGCAAGAAATGGGACGGACCTGGCGCAAGCGTCCAGGAGCGGCTCCACCCATGCCGCGTCCGCTTTCGCAAAATCGGAGAGGACATAGGGCATCACTTTATCTTTATCGCCGGGGTGGCCGACGCCCATCCGCACTCGGCGAATATCCGCGTCGAGATGGGCGATCATCGAACGAACGCCGTTATTCCCCGAATGACCACCGCCTTGCTTGATCCGCAACCGCCCGGGCGCCAGGTCGATTTCGTCGTGGAAGACGACCACGTCGGCGCTCGCAAGCTTATGGAACCGCGCGGCTTCCCCGACCGCGCGCCCCGTTTCGTTATAGAATGTCTGCGGTTTTATAAGCAGGGTCTTGACGCGGCCCGACGGGGTCTCAATCCACCCCTCGGAGATCTCAGCCTGGAATTTCCCACGCCAGGGCCCGAAGCCGTGGGCTTCGGCGATGCGATCGAGGGCCATGAACCCGAGATTATGTCGGTTGCCGGCGTATTTCGGACCGGGGTTGCCTTGGCCTGCGAGGATCAACACCAACGGCTCTCCCTTCGCATCTCGGCGGCGGGGCGCGATCGCCCGCCATATCCGCGCGAGCGGCGAAACCGAATCAGTCTTCCGCTTTCTCGCCGTCTGCGTCCTCTTCGGCCTCACCGTCTTCTGTTGTCTTTGCAGTCGCTGCAATGCGGCCCGCAATGGTTGCGATGGTGAAGTCTCGATCAGTGATCGTCGGCTCGGCGCCCGCGGGCAGAGCAATGCTGGAAATTTTCACATTGTCGCCGATTTCAAGCGCGGAGACATCGGCTTCCAGAGCGTCCGGGATGTTGCCGGCTTCAACGAGCAGTTCGACGGTGTGGCGAACGACATTGAGCGCGCCGCCCTTCTTAAGGCCGGGGCTCACCCCCTCGCCGACGAAGTGGACCGGCACTTCGACTTTGATCTTCTGGTTCGCCTCGACACGGTAGAGATCGATGTGCATCGGTTGATCGGTGACGGGGTGGAACTGGACGTCTTGCGGGATAACGAGCTGGCGATCGCCCTTATGGTTGATCGTCACCGTGCTGGCCAGAAACGAGCCCGACTCGATCGCCTTCAGCACTTGATTGCGCTTCAAACTGATTGCAACCGGGCCGCGGTCGCCGCCATAAAGAACGCCGGGAACCAGCTTGTTGCGCCGCGCTTCACGCGCGCCGCCTTTGCCAATGCGCTCGCGCACTTCGACATCAAGTTCAATCGATTGAGACATCTATCTTTCCTTTCGCCCTGAAGTCCGCCTCT
>CAYYNG010000116.1:0-3577 GCA_964472435.1 uncultured Hyphomonadaceae bacterium
CCAAGAGCGCGTCGGGATTCCGCGGGCTCGGGTCGGCGCAGAGCCCTTCGACGCCGGCGGCGGAGATCGGCAACGCCAACTGAATCGGGGCGTCCAATGCGGCGTTATAGACGTAGGCGACGATCTTTTGGTCGTTGGTCACGCCGGGAAAGAGCGTCAAAGGCGTTCCGTCGATCGACGCCGTCACGCCCGCCGCAATGGCCGATGCGCCGAGATCGCCGCGGCCGCTCGCCTGCTCGCCGTCGAGATTGTAGAGGGTGATCCCGCCGGCGGCGTCGAGCGCTGCAATCAGCGGATCCGCGTTTCCGGCGATGGCCAAATCGACAATCGGCCGTTCGATGGGCCGGGTGCTCCACACCACCTGCAGCTCGACCTCGTCGCGTTGCGGGCCGGGACCCTGGGATGTGCGCGCGGCCGGCTCTTCCGTCGGCTCCCGAGCCGGCGAACACGCAGCCATTAAAATCACAAGGGCCGCAACGCCTACGTTGACAAGGCCGCGCGCGGGCAGTAGTTCCGCCGGCTCGAACATCACTGAAAACTCCGGTTGAAGAGGCTCCCAGAGGAGCGATGAAGACTTATCACGCCAAACCGTCCGAGGTCGGCCAGAACTGGATCGTGATCGACGCCGAGGGCGTCGTCGCCGTCGGGCTGGCGTCCTATATCGCCAAGCGCCTGCGGGGCAAGCACCGGGCCGAGTACACCCCGCACATCGATTGCGGCGACCATGTCGTGGTCGTCAACGCCGACAAGGTTGTTTATACCGGCGACAAGCTAAGGCAGAAAACGTTCTATCGCCACACGGGCTATCCGGGTGGGATCAAGTCAGCCACCGCGGGCGAGATGCTAAACGGTCGCTTTCCCGAGCGCGCGCTGAAGCTCGCCGTGAAGCGGATGATGCCGAAAGAGAGCTCGCTCGCGCGCCAGCAATTCTCGAAATTGCGGATCTACGCCGGCGCGGAACACCCCCATGAGGCGCAACAACCCCAAGCTGTCGACTTTAAAGCCATGAACGCGAAAAACCTGAAAGCGGCCTAGCCTATGTCCGATACCGCGAATTCCTTGGAAGATCTCAAAACCCTCGAGGGCGCGCCGGCCGGAACCGCGGAGCCGGTCATCGTCGCCGAGCCGAAGATCGACCAGTTCGGCCGCGCCTATGGCACGGGCCGGCGCAAGTCGGCTACCGCGAGGGTCTGGGTCAAGCCGGGCAAGGGAAAGATCACCATCAACGGGAAGGACCAGGAGCAGTACTTCGGGCGGCCCGTCCTGCGGATGATTATCTCGCAGCCCCTGATCGAAGCGGGCCGCGAGGGCGAGTTCGACGTGGTTTGCACCGTCAAAGGCTCGGGCCTCTCGGGCCAAGCCGGCGCCATCCGCCATGGCATTTCCCGTGCGCTCGTCGCCTACGAGCCCGGCCTGCGCGCCGCCCTCAAACCCCATGGCTTCATGACCCGCGATCCGCGCGCGGTGGAGCGGAAGAAATACGGTCGCGCCAAGGCCCGCCGCAGCTTCCAGTTCTCGAAGCGCTAATCGACGCGCGTTCTCCTCGAAGACGCATGTTCGGCGGGCGCTTCGGTTTCGGAGCGCCCGTTTTCATTGAGCAGGCAAGGCGATGACGGAGTTGAAGGCGGCGGTTTTAGGCGCGTCGGGCTACACAGGCGCCGAGACGGTGCGGCTTCTCGCCGGCCATCCAAAGGTGACTGTGGCCGCCGTTGGCGCCAATGCGCTCGCCGGACGCGCGCTGCCGGACGTGTTCCCCCATTTGGCGGGGATCTGCGATTGGCCGCTTCGGGCTTCGGACGATATAGACTGGGCCGCGATCGACGCGGTTTTCAGCTGTCTGCCCCACGGGGCGAGCCAAGACATCGTCGAGGCCCTGCCTCGCGGGCTGAAAGTAATCGATTTATCCGCCGATTATCGTCTGCGGGACCCGGCGCTCTACGCCATGGTGTATGGCCGGGAGCACGCGGCGCCTGAGCGCACCCGAACCGCCGTCTACGGGCTCACGGAGCACGCCCGGGGCGCGTTGAAATCCGCCGATTTGGCGGCGTGTCCCGGGTGTTATCCAACCGCCGCCTTGCTGGCGCTGATCCCGCTTGTCGCCGCCGGCCTCGTCGACCCCGCGCGGATCGTGATCGATGCGAAATCCGGCGTCTCCGGCGCGGGGCGGGGGCTGAAAGAGGGGAACCTTTTCTCCGAGGCGGCCGAAGGCGTCCACGCCTACGGCGTCGGCGTCCACCGCCACGCCCCGGAGATCGACCAGGAACTCACCCGAGCGGCGGGCGAGGCCGTCAGGGTCAGCTTCACCCCGCATCTCGTACCCATGGTTCGCGGCGAGCTCGTCACCTGTTATCTCGATGGCGACGCCGGCGCGCTGCGCAGAGCCCTGGCCGAGGTCTATGACGGCGAACGCTTCGTGCAGGTCTTGCGGGAGGGCGCGCCGCCGCCCGATACGCGACATGTCCGCGGGACCAACCATTGCCGGATCGGCGTCTACGCCGACCGCGCCGCCGGCCGGGCCATCGTGGTCGCGGTGATCGACAATCTCGTTAAAGGCTCGGGCGGCCAAGCGATCCAGAACCTCAACGCGATGATGGGTTGGGACGAGGGCCTCGGCCTTGCGGGCCTCGCACCGCTCTTTCCTTAGTCAAGCCCGCGCTTCGCTCGAATGTCGGAGAGCCGCGCCTTCACATAGGTTCCGGGCGCCGCGCCAAGACCCTTGTCGGCCGGCGCAACAGCGTTGCGCTTAACCCCGGACTTGTCTTTGAGCCAGGTCCACCAGGTCGGCCACCACGATCCCGCAATCTCTTCAGCGCCTTCGAGCCACGCCTCGCCTGTCTCGGGCAGATTCTCATTCACCCAATGCTGGTACTTCTTCTGGTCGGGGTGATTGATGACGCCGGCGATATGGCCGGAGCCGGCGAGGCAGAACGTCGCCTCTCCGCCATAGGCCTTCGCAGAACGATAGACGGAATTGTAGGGGCAGATGTGATCGTCGCGCCCAGCTTGGACGAAAACGGGGATCGTGACGTCTTTCAGGGACACGGTTTCCCCGAGGACCTTGAACCGGCCCGTCGCCAACTTGTTTTCGCTATAGAGTTCCTTGATGTAGGTGCGGTGGGTTTCGCCCGGAATATTGGTTTGGTCGGCGTTCCAATAGAGCAAATCGAAGGGGCGGGGTTTGCGCCCCAGCATGTAGTTGTCGACGATGTAGCGCCAGACAAGATCCACCGGCCGCAGCCAGTTGAAGGTCTCGCCCATGGCTTCGCCCGGCATGATTCCCTTATTTTCGTCGATGACGCGGTCGATATAGGTTTGGGCCTTCGGGTCTGTGAATACGAGAAGATCGCCCGCCAATTCGAAATCAGCCTGGGAAGCGAAGAAGGTCGCGCTCGTAATGCGGTCGTCGCCGTCCTGGGCCATTTTGGCGAGTGCGCCGGATAGCAGCGTGCCGCCGATGCAATACCCCACAGTGTTGAGGCGTTCGGCGCCGGTCGCCTCGAGCGCTCGGGGGTTGATGTCGGTGCGATTCGGCGCCTCGAGAGGGTAGGCCGCGAGAATCAGCTCGACGATCGGCCGC
>CAYYNG010000116.1:3587-6265 GCA_964472435.1 uncultured Hyphomonadaceae bacterium
GCCTCGAGCGTTGCGTCGACCGCCGCATGGATGCCGTGGGTGATGTAATCGTCCCAGGTGAAGTCTTTCGTGACATCGTCGGCCGACCGCCAGGAGACGACGAGCACCGTCAAACCCTTCGAGACCAGCCAACGGATCATCGAGTTTTCTTCCCTGAGATCCAGGATGTAGAACTTGTTGATCCAGGGCGGGAAGATCAGAAGCGGACGGTCATAGGCCTTCTTCCGGGTCGGCGCATATTGGATGAGTTCGATTAAATCGTTACGGAAGACGACTTCGCCCGGTGCGGTGGCGATGTTCTTGCCGAGCTTGAATGGTTTCTCGTCGACCTGGCTGATCATCAGCTTGCCGCCGCCGCGCTCGATATCCTGGCGGGCCTGCTTTAACCCTTCGAGCACGCTGGTGCCGCCTGTTTCCAGCATCACCTTCAGGGCTTCCGGATTGGTCGCAAAGAAGTTGGTCGGCGAGAAGGCGTCGGTGGTCTGCCGCGCGAAGAAGCGCGCTTTCCGGCGATCCTCCTCCGCCATGCCGTCCGCCCCGTCGATTAGGGACATAATCCAGCGGGTGTTGAGTTCATAAGAGCGGCGCATGAAAGCGAAGGCGGGGTTCGCCGACCATTCGGGATCGGCGAAACGCCGATCGCGGGCGGGCGCGGCGAACTGGCCCACCGCCATCTCGCGCCAAAGATCCATCCAGCCGAGGTAAAGGTCGGTGTTCGCTTTGGCGAGCTTGTCGGGCCGAGCGGCCAGGGCTTGGCCGAGCTTGGCGAAACTCGTCATCGCGCCGAACGGATCGTGCGCGCCGTTCGGGGCGGCGGCGCCGACCATATGAGGCGCACGGCCCATCACGTCGGCGATTAAAGCTTGGCTCTCCTGGGAGGCTTCCGCCAGCATCATGGCCAGACCCTGCAGCTTCGCTGGGTCCTGTTTCGCCAGAAGCTCCGTCAATGTCGGCTTTTTCGGTTCGGGCGCGGATTTCGACGCCTTCGCCGCGCCCGCGTCCGCTTTTCGACCACTTTTGACGGCCATGCACACCATCCTCGCTCTTCTGCGCGATGCGAGATATGGTACAGAAACTTTTGGATTTCGTGACCCATGGGTAAAAAAAATCTTATCCTGGCGGGGTTTGCGCTGGCCGCTGCGCCGCTCGGGGGCTGCACGGGCGCGTTTTCGAAAGTCGTCGGCGGCATCGCAGACGCGCCTCAGTGGTACCAAGACCGCCGGACGGAGATCCGCGGCGAGGGGTATCCGCGGTTAATCGACGTGCCGACGACGCAGGTCGAAACCCCGCCCGAGGATGTGATCGCGGTCTCCGACGAGCGGGCGGCCGACATCCGCGCCATGTTCGACGCTGAGCCGCGAGCTCAGGAGAGCGGCATGGGCGAGGCGGATATCGACGCCGCCGCCGCTGCGATCGCCGACCGGGCGCCGCGGGACGTCGCGAGCGAACCAATGGACCATTTTCTGACGGAAGATGAGATTGTCGAGCGGCTCGAACTCTTCGAGAGTGGGCGTGGGCGGTATCGCCCAAACAGCTAAATCCTCCTATTCGGCCCGAGGAGGCGGCCATGGTTGACGAATTTCACAAGATCCGGCGGCTTCCGCCTTATGTTTTCGAACAGGTGAACCGCAGCGCGGCGGCCCTCAGGGCCGAGGGCGCGGACATCATCGACCTCGGCATGGGCAATCCCGACCTGCCGACCCCGCCGCATATTATCGAGAAGCTGGTCGAGACCGCGCACAAGCCGAAGACCAATCGTTATTCGGCCTCGCGGGGCATCCCCGGCCTAAGGTTGGCGCTGGCCAATTATTATCGCCGCCGCTTCGACGTCGGCCTCGATCCTGACCGAGAGATCGTTGCAACGCTCGGCTCCAAGGAAGGCTTCGCCAATCTCGCCCAGGCGATCGCCGCGCCTGGGGACGTGATTTTGGCCCCCAACCCTTCTTACCCTATTCATTCCTTCGGCTTCATTATGGCGGGGGCCTCGATCCGACACGTGCAGGCGCACACGCCGGAGCAGTATCTGTCGGGCCTTGGAAAGGCTGTTCGCCACTCCGCCCCGCCGCCGACGGCGATGGTGCTCTGCTACCCCTCGACCCCCACGGCGGCGGTGGTCGATCTCGACTTCTATAAGGACGCGGTCGCCATTGCGAAGAAGCACGACCTCTGGATCCTCTCGGACCTCGCCTACAACGAGATCTACTTCGGGGATCCGCCGCCTTCGATCCTTCAGATCGACGGCGCGAAGGATGTGGCGATCGAGACGACGTCCATGTCCAAAACCTATTCGATGGCCGGGTGGCGCATCGGGTTCGCGGCCGGCAATCAGCGCCTGATCGCTGCGCTGACGCGGGTGAAGTCCTATCTCGATTATGGCGCTTATACGCCGATCCAAGTGGCGGCGTGCGCGGCCCTTAACGGACCGCAGGACTGCGTCGAGGAGGCTCGGGAGATCTACCGAACCCGCCGTGATGCGCTTGTCGAGAGCTTTACCCGCGCCGGTTGGCCGGTGCCGGCCCCCGACGCGTCCATGTTCGCCTGGGCGCCGATCCCGGACGTGTTCCAGGATGCGGGTAGTCTCGAGTTTTCGCTGCAGCTGATCAACGAGGCCCATGTCGCCGTCTCGCCTGGGGTTGCGTTCGGCGAATACGGCGAGGGCTATGTGCGCATCGCGCTCG
>CAYYNG010000117.1:0-6254 GCA_964472435.1 uncultured Hyphomonadaceae bacterium
ATGGGCCAGGGCGTCTTCACGGCGATGACCCAGATGCTGGCCGACGAGATGGACGCCGACTGGGAGCTCGTTTCCTTCGAACAGGCGCCGGCGCACGAGGCTTATGCGAACTACCCGCTTGGCCGGGAGTTCCTGATGGGCGGGGCGAGCGTGCCGGGGGTCGTGCAGGACTCGCTCAATGGCGGCTTCCTGCGGATCGCCCAGGCCATGTCGCTCCAGATTACGGGCGGCTCGACCGCGGTTCGCTTCACCGGCGAGGGCGGGATGCGGGTCGCCGGCGCGGCCGCGCGCGAGATGCTGGTCCGCGCGGCTGCGCGGGAATGGGCCGTGCCGCGGCGCGAGCTGCGCACGGAACGCTCGTTCATCTACCATGACGGCTCGAAGCGGTCCGCGCCCTACTCCGAATTCGCGCTCGCGGCCAGCAAGCTATCGCCGCCGCCCCAACCCGCGCGGAAGTCTCAGAGCGAATACACCCTTATGGGGACCTCGGTGCCCCGCTTCGACATTCCTTCCAAAGTGGACGGCACGGCGGAATTCGCGATCGATGTCGACCTGCCCGGCATGGCCTATGCCGCGGTGATGGGCCCTCCGGTGTTCGGCGCGAAAGTCGCTGAGATCGACGACGGCGCGGCCCGCGGCATGCCCGGCGTCCGGCAGGTGATCAACGCGGGCGATTTCGTCGCGGTGGTGGCCGACGGCTATTGGCATGCCGAACAAGCGGTTCGCGCGCTCGACGTGCGCTGGACCGAGATGGGCCGTGAAGACCTTGACCAGGCGGCGATCTTCGAGCGGTTCCGCGCCGATATGGCGACGGCCGTGGAGACCGGACGGGAAAAGACCGATGTCCGGTTGGGCGACGCCCGCAAAGCCGCCGAAACGGCCGCTCGCACCATCGAAGCGGAATACGAGGTTCCGTATCTCGCCCACGCGGCGATGGAGCCGATCAACGCCGTGGCCCTAGCCGACGGCGAGGCGGTGGAGATCTGGATCGGCCACCAGAATCCGCTGGCCGTTCGCGACGAGATCGCCGGCGAATTCGGCGTTAAGAAAGAGAACGTTACGGTCCACAACCGCTTCATGGGCGGCGGCTTCGGGCGGAAGTCGGAAGCCGACTACCCCTTGATGGCGGTGCGGATCGCGCAGCATCTAGACGGGCCGGTCAAAATGATCTGGTCGCGCGAACAAGATATGCGCCAGGATTTCTATCGTCCGGCCACCACGGCCAAGGTGATCGCGGGCCTCGACGAGAACGGCGCGCCGGTGAGCTGGGACTACCAGTTCGTCCACAAGAACGACCCGCCGGAAGCCTCCCGCGTGCCTTACGACATTCCGAACCAATTCGTGCACTACGCTGCGACCGACAATCCCATCCGGTTCGGACCGTGGCGGTCGGTCGACCACACCCAGCATGGCTTTTTCGTCGAATCCTTCATCGACGAACTGGCCCATGCGGCGGGCGAGGATCCGCTCGCCTATCGCCGCCGGCTGCTGGGCCACCGGCCACGCTTTGTTGCGGCGCTGGACGCGGCGGCCGATGCCGCGCGCTGGGGCCGCGCGCTTCCGGCCGGGCGCGGGCTCGGCGTCGCGGTGGCCGAAAGCTTCGGCACCGTGGTCGCGCAAATCGTGGAGGTCGACGCCTCCCGGCCGGTTCCCCGCGTCCTCAAGGTCTGGGCGGCGGCCGATCCGGGCTTCGTCGTCAATCCGGACGGCTTCACTGCCCAGATCGAGAGCGGCGTCATCTATGGCCTCTCAGCGGCGCTTTATGGCGACATCACCGTGGCGCAAGGCGCCATCGCCCAGTCGAACTTCCACGATTACCCTGTCGTCCGCATGGACGAAGCGCCGGAGATCGGGGTGATGCTCATCAATAGCGGCGCCCGTACCGGCGGCGGCGGCGAGCCGGGCACGCCCCCAATCGCTCCGGCTGTCGCAAACGCGGTCTTCGCCGCCACTGGCCGGAGGATGCGCACCCTGCCGCTCGGCAAGGAAAGCGCGGGCGCGGTTTAGGCGGGGGCGTGACCGCGTGGACCTCGCCCTCAGCATTCGGATCGACCTGCCCGCCGGGGGCCGCTTCGGACCAGGCAAGGCCGCCCTCCTGAGCGAAATCGAGGCGACCGGTTCGATCCGCGCCGCCGCAGAGCGCCTCGGCATGTCGTACCCCAAGGCGTTGAAGCTGATCGAGCAGCTCAATGCGGACTTCGCCGAACCGCTCGTTCAGTCGCAGCATGGCGGGCGCCGTCGCGGCGGATCAGAGCTGAGCCTGGAGGGGCGGCGCGTTTTGGCGCTTTATCGGTCGATCTGCGCAAAGGCGACCGAGGCCGTTCGGGCCGATCTCGAGGAAGCGGGGGCGCTGCTCGCCCAAAATCCGCGCTAGGCTCGTTGTCAGTGACCGTTTATATCGAAACCATGTCTCAGCCGGCTTCCTTCGAACATCCCGAAGACGTCCTCGGTCAGTGGCGTCGCTGGACCGAAGCGGGCGGCGCGGCGCGGGCGATCGGGACGGGCGGCGATGGCGGCGGCGTCCGCGCGCCCGGCGCGCTCATGGCGGTCCCCCGGGCGGGCGATCGGGCGGGCTACCTCTCCGGCGGCTGCATCGACGCTGACGTGGCGGCGCATGCCGTGGCCGCGATCGAGACCGGAACGCCCAAGCATCTGCGCTATGGCGCGGGCTCGGCCTTCAAAGACCTGCCCCTGCCCTGCGGCGGCGCGATCGAGGTGGCCATCCTCCCGAGAGCGGACGCCGCGCAAATTCAGCGCTGCCAGTCCGAGCTTGCCACCCGCCGGCCGGCATCGCTCCGACTGAAGGGGGCCGCGGGGGCGATCGGGGCCCGCTACCGCCCCAAGCTGCGCCTCCGCATCGCCGGCCGCGGGGCGGATGCGATCGCCTTGGCCCAGCTCAGCCGGGCGGCCGGGTTCCCAACCGAGCTGTGGCTGCGCGCGGACGATGCGATCGCGCAACCGCCGGGTCTGGCCGAGGCGACGGTGTTGCAATCCCCGGCCGCGCTGCCCGAGGCGCGGGACGATGTTTGGACCGCCTTCGTTCTGATGTTCCACGACGGCGACTGGGAAGGGCCCCTTTTGCGCCAGGCGCTCGCCGGACCCGCCTTCTATATTGGCGCGGTCGGCAGCCACCGAACCCACGCCCGGCGCCGCCAAACGCTTGCTGATCAAGGGGTGCGCCAGAGACAGATCGAGCGTGTCCGCGGGCCGATCGGCCTTGTGCCCTCGATGCGGGACGCCTCGATGCTCGCCGTCTCGGCGCTCGCGGAAATCGTCGACGCCTACCACAGGGCCGCCGCGGCGCCCTTTGCGACGACGGCGCTAACGCTCCTCGCGGCCGGCCGGTCCTCCCGATTTGAAGACGGGGACAAGTTGCTGGCGGATCTGGCCGGCGGCGCTGTTATCGACCATTCGGCGTCCGCATTGAGCGCAGACCCCGTGGCGACGCGGATCGCCGTTGTCGGGCCCGCCGATCGAGAGCGCCGCACACGCGTCGAACGCGCCGGCTGGCGCTGCGCTGAAAATCCAGAGCCCGAGCTGGGACAGGGCGCATCCCTTGCGACCGCCATTCGAGCCCTCAAGGACGCCCCCGGTGTCGAGGCGGCCTTCGTCCTGCTCGGCGACATGCCACACGTGCCCGACGCCCATCTGCGGGCCATGCGCGCCGCCATGACGCCTGGCGTCGACGCCGTGATGTCCAGGGCGAACGGCGTGCTCGGCCCGCCGGCGCTCTTCGCCCGCGAGGTCTTCCCTAAGCTCGAACAGCTGACCGGCGACCGCGGCGCGCGCAAGCTGTTTGACGCCCTCTCCCAAACGCGCATCGTCGATCTTGCGCCCGAGCATGCCCGGGATATCGACCGGCGCGCGGATCTGCTCGCTTTGGAGGCCCCCGCCCATGGCTGATGGTTTCGTCCGCAACCGGCCCGGCATGGTCGACGCCTTCGGACGGCAGGTGAGTTATCTGCGTCTGTCGGTAACCGACCGCTGCGACATGCGCTGCACCTATTGCATGGCGGAGACGATGAGCTTCCTGCCGAAGGCGGAGCTCCTCAGCCTCGAGGAGATGGTGGCCGTTTGCGATGCGTTTATCGCCCGAGGCGTCCGCAAGATCCGCGTCACCGGCGGCGAGCCGCTGGTCCGGAAGGATATCGTCCCGCTGATCGAAACGCTCGGATCCCGGCTGGGGCGCGGGCTTGAGGAGCTGACGTTGACCACGAACGGGTCGCAACTCGCCCGCCACGCCGACATGCTGCGGAGCGCCGGCGTTGAACGCATCAACGTCTCCCTCGACGCGATCGATCCCGCGCGGTTTGCAGGGATCACGCGGCGCGGCTCCCTCGCCCAGGTGCTAGAGGGCCTCGACGCCGCAGTCGCGGCCGGACTGAAGATCAAGATCAATACGGTCGCGCTCAAAGATCAGAACGCCGACCACATCCCGGACATGGTCGCCTGGGCCCACGGCAAGGGCTTCGACATGACGCTGATCGAGGTGATGCCGATGGGCGATGCGGGGCCCGACCGGTTCGACCAATACATCCCGCTCTTCGAGGTTCGCGACGCCCTCGCCGCCCGGTGGACCTTTGAAGAGCTGCCCCAGACCGATGCGAACGCCGGCCCCTCCCGCTACGTGCGGGTTCAGGAGACGGGCGGGCGGCTCGGGTTCATCACCCCGCTCACGAACAATTTCTGCGCCGGCTGCAACCGCATGCGCGTTACTTGCACCGGCCGGATCTATATGTGCCTTGGGCAAGAGGACCATGTGGATCTGCGCGCAGCGTTACGCGCATCGGAAAGCCCCAAGGCGGCCCTCAACGCCGCGCTCGACCGCGCCCTCGGCGCGAAGCCGGAAAAACACGACTTTGCGATCAACGCGCCGGGTCAGCGGCCGACCCTCGCGCGGCACATGTCGGTCACCGGGGGCTGAGCGATGGCGCAGATCACGTATTGGGGCAAGCTCGCGGATGTAACCGGCGTCGAGGGCGAGCAGCGGCCGCTGCCCGAAGATGTCACGGACACCCAGACCCTGAGGGCTTGGATCGACGCGACGCATGCGGCAGGCGGGATCTTTCTCGACCCGTCCAATCGGATCGCCGTGAACGACGAGATCATTGTGGAGCCCTTTGAAGTAAGCGACGGCGACGCGATCGGCTTTCTCCCGCCGGTCAGCGGCGGATAGACCGGCGATGGTCCTTTCCGACGCGCCCCTTTCCGCCCCCGACCTGCTCGCCGAGTTCGAGAGTATCGTCCAGAATGCGGGGGCGATCGTCAGCTTCGCCGGCGTCGTGCGGCCGCAAAGCGCCGCGGGCGTAGGCGTGACGGGGCTCTACCTCCAAGCCTACTCGCCGCTGACCGAGCGCGGCATCGAAACGACGCTGGCGGCCGCCCGTGCGCGCTGGCCGTTGGCCGGCGTTCGCGTTGTCCACCGCATTGGCGTGATCGCCGCCGGCGAGACGATCGTCTTCGTCGCCGCCGCGTCCGCCCATCGCCGCGCCGCGTTTGAAGCGGCGGACTTCTTGATGGACTACCTCAAGACCGATGCGATCTTTTGGAAGAAGGAAATGACGGCGTCCGGCGAGGCCTGGATCGAACCTCGCTCCCAGGACTATGCCGACGCCGCCCGATGGACCCCGAAGAAGGAAGCGCGCGATGCACGGCATCAATGAGTCCCTCACATTCGTCCCAGTCCGCATAGCGGTTTTGGTCGTCAGCGACACCCGCACCTTGGAGACCGATACGTCCGGCGCGACGCTGGTTCAGCGGATTGCAGAGGCCGGCCACGAATTGGCCGCCCGGGAGATCCTGCCCGACGATAAGTTCGCCATTCGCCGCCGGGTTTCGGAATGGATCGACGACCCTGAAATCGATGTCGTGATCACGAGCGGCGGCACGGGCCTGACGGGCCGGGACGTCACGCCGGAGGCGATCGCCCCTCTCTTTGAGAAAACGATCGAAGGCTTTTCGGTGATTTTCCATCAGGTGAGTTTTCAGAGCGTCGGCCTTTCGACGCTTCAGTCGCGGGCGCTTGCCGGGCTCGCCAACAGCACGTTCATCTTATGTCTGCCGGGCTCCACCGGCGCGGTGAAGGATGGCTGGGACAAAGTCATCTCCTACCAGCTCGACAGCCGCCACAAGCCTTGCAACCTCGTCGAACTGATGCCGCGGCTCGCGGAGACATAGCCGCCAATGTCGAAGCTGACCCATTTCGGGCCCGAAGGCCGGCCGCGCATGGTGGATGTGGGCTCGAAGGCAACGAC
>CAYYNG010000118.1:0-6231 GCA_964472435.1 uncultured Hyphomonadaceae bacterium
GGCTAGAGCGCGGCGAGGACGGCGTCCCCCATCTCCCGGGTCGAGAGCGCGCCGCCGAGGTCCCGCGTCCGCGCGCCTGCATCGAGGGCCGCAGCGACCGCGCTGCGAACCCTGTCGGCGACGTCGCCCCGGCCAAGCGACCAGCGAAGCGCCATTTCGAGCGAAAGGATCGCCGCGCAGGGGTTCGCGACGCCTTGGCCCGCCATATCCGGCGCCGAGCCATGGACCGGCTCGAAGAGCCCCGGCGCCCCCGGCGCGCCTAAGGCCGCCGAGGGCAACATGCCGATCGAGCCCGTCAGCATCGCCGCCTCGTCGGAGAGAATGTCGCCGAAGAGATTGTCGGCCAGGATGACGTCGAACTGTTTCGGCTTGCGAACGAGCTCCATGGCGCAGGCGTCGGCGTACATGTGGCTGAGCGCGACGCCGGCGCCGTCGGCGGCGTGGGTTCGGGTCACCTCCTCGCGCCAGAAGAGGCCTGACTCCATGACATTCGATTTCTCGACCGAGCACACCCGGCCGCTGCGGCCGCGCGCCACTTCGAACGCGACCCGCGCCACCCGGGCGACCTCAGGCGCGGTGTAAATCGCCGTGTCATAGCCGCGACGGACGCCGTCCGCCTCGTCGACGCCCCGCGGCGTTCCGAAATAGACCCCGCCCGTCAGCTCCCGCACGATCATGATGTCGAGGCCTTCCACCGCCTCCCGCTTCAAGGTGGAGGCGTCGACGAGCGCGGGAAAGCAGACCGCAGGACGGAGGTTCGCGAAGACATCGAGGCCTTTGCGGAGCTTAAGCAGCCCCATTTCCGGCCGCTTATCGCGGGCGACGTCGGTCCAGGACGGCCCGCCGACTGCGCCGAGCAGCACTGCATCCGCTGCTTTTGCGCGGGCGAGGGTGGCCTCGATGAGCGGGTCGCCATGGGCGTCGAACGACGCGCCGCCGACAAGATCGGTCTCGATCGCGAGATCCGGCGCAACCGCTTCGGCGACGCGCCGGGCCTCGGCCGTCACTTCCGGCCCGATGCCGTCGCCGGGAAGGAGGAGCAGGGTTTGGGTCATCGCGTCTTAAAACGCTTCTGGTTCGGCTTCGTAAAGGCGGAGGTCCCGATCAGCGAGGCCGATCTCAGCGACCGCCGTCCGCCACGCAGCCATGTGCGGGCTCTCGAAGTGCTCGGCCAACGCCTCGCGGCTCTTCCAACGTTCGTTGATGTGGATGAGCTGCGGATCCAGCACGTCGATCGAATAGCCATAGGCGATGCAGCCCGCCTCGGCTCGGCTGGCCGCGATCATCGCCTCCATGGCCGGCCGCGCACGCTCCAGAGCGCCCTCGGGAATGCGAACCGTGCCTTCGATCACGATGATCATGATGGGTCTCCTGACGCTTATGCGCTGTCAAACCAGGGGGTCGCGAGCTTCCGCCGCGCTTCGAACGCTGCGATGTCCGCCTCGGCCTCCAGCGTCGCCGCAATCTCGTCCCGGCCCGCCAGAAGGTCCGCTTTCCGGCCCGGGTCGATCTCGAACGGGTGCGCGAGGCCGTCGGGGCCCGTGACGGTTTGAGCCTCGAGGTCCACCTCGAAGAGATGATTGCCCCCGCCGGCCTGGGCGGCGAGTTCGGAGACCGCCTCGAGCGGCAGAACAATGGGCAGGACGCCGTTCTTGTAGCAGTTATTGTGGAAGATATCGGCGAAGCTCGGCGCGATGATGCAAGTGATCCCCTGGTCGAGGAGCGCCCAAGGCGCGTGCTCCCGCGAGGACCCGCAGCCGAAGTTTTCGCCGGCGATCAAAATCTCCGCAGCCGCATAGGCCGGCTTGTTCAAGATGAAATCCGGATCCTGCGACCCGTCGGCCTTGGTTTTCAGCTCGTGGAAGAGGCCCGCCGACAACCCCGTCCGCTCGATCGTTTTGAGAAACTGTTTCGGGATGATCATGTCGGTGTCGACATTCGCCATGGGCTGGCCGCTTTGAAGAAGCGGCGCGGCGGTGCCTTTGAGCGTGGTGAAGGGCTGCATGGCGAAGACGCTATCTCGGCGCGTGCGCGATGAACAGAGTGGGGACGCCCAAGGTCCCGTCCCGCACGGTGAAGACGCGGCTTCCGGGCTTACGGCCCTTTCGGATCTCCGAGACCTCGCGCCCCGCCGCGCCGAGCCGCTCGCGCGCGGCGTCCAGATCATCGGTCGCCCAGGTGAGGCCCCAAAACCGGTCCGGCTCTGCGGGGTCGGGCGCCTGGTTTGTCCGGTGGATGATCTCAAAGGTCAGCCCGCCGACGCGGAAAAACAGAAAGCGCGTATGGAACTGCTCGATGGTGCGATCGAGCGCCAGCCTGAGACCCAGCCGTCCGCCATAGATCGCCACGGCGCGGTCCGGATTCGGCGTTTCGATGACGAGATGGTCGAGCGCGGTCGCCGCGCCGGGCCCCGCCTCCGGTTGATTGAGGTCGCCCTCGACGTTCTGGAGCACGAACGCCTTCACACCGGCCATCGCATCATCGCTGCAGCGGAACCGCCGCCATCGGCGCACGGAACGGGTAGCGAGGTCGAGACTCGATCCTTCCGACAGGTCCGACGGCGCCAGGCCGCGCCGTTCGAGCACGTGGCGCGCGTCGTTCGCGTCGTCGGTCTCAAACGCCACCGAGGCGAGGCGCGGCCCGCCCTCGGCCAGCATCTCCCGCAGGCGGTCGCCCACCGGCCCCTCGCCTTTTGGCGCAAGCAGTTCGAGGCTGGTGTTCGCCACCCGAAACAGCGCCGTCGCCGCGCCGTCGTCGACGGCGTCGGCTCGCCAGGCCGGCCGCGCGCCCAGCAGCGCCGAATAGTCCTGAACCCCCCCTGCGATGTCGGGGCAGATCAGGACGAGATGATCGGCGGCTGTGATCAGCGGCGGGATCGCCTGTTCGGTCATCCGATCACGCCTGAAATGGCGGCGCGGGCGGCGAGGGCGGGGCTCATGAGGTGCGTGCGTCCGCCTCGGCCCTGGCGGCCCTCGAAATTCCGATTGGAGGTCGAGGCGCAGCGTTCCCCGGGCGCCAGGATGTCGGGATTCATGCCCAGGCACATGGAGCAGCCGGGCTCGCGCCATTCGAACCCTGCGGCGCGGAACACCTCGTCGAGCCCTTCGGCCTCGGCCTCGGCCCGAACGAGCCCCGAGCCCGGCACCACCATGGCGCGCACGCCATGGGCGACTTTTTCACCTCTCGCGACATCGGCGGCGGCCCGCAGATCCTCGATCCGCGAATTGGTGCAGGAGCCGATGAAGACGCGGTCGATCGGCGTGCCCCTGATCGGCGCGCCGGCCTCGAGGCCCATATAATCCAGCGCCCGCTCGATCGCCGCGCGTTCCACTGGGGCGCCGGCTTGTTCGGGGCGCGGAACCGAACCCGAGAGCGGTATCGCTTGCTCGGGGCTCGTGCCCCAAGTGACTGTGGGCTCGACGGCCGCCGCATCGATATGGACGACCGCGTCCCACGCCGCGTCGCCGTCGGAGATGAGCGTCCGCCAATGGGCCTCGGCCAACTCCCATGCGCCGCCCTTCGGCGCGGCGGGGCGGCCCTTCAGATAGGCGAAGGTCGCCTCGTCCGGCGCGACGAGGCCCGCGCGCGCGCCGCCTTCGATGGAAAGATTGCAGAGCGTCATCCGCCCCTCCATCGATAGCGCGCGCACCGCCTCTCCGCGATACTCGATCACGTGCCCTGTCCCGCCCGCCGTTCCGATGGTCGCGATGACGTGGAGCGCGAGGTCCTTCGCCGTCACCCCCTCGGCCAGCCGGCCGGCCACCTCTACGGCCATGTTCTTCATCTTGCGCGCCCTAAGGGTTTGGGTGGCTAGAACATGCTCGACCTCGCTGGTGCCGATGCCGTGCGCGAGGGCCCCGAACGCCCCATGGGTCGAGGTGTGGCTGTCGCCGCAGACGATGGTCATGCCGGGCTGGGTGCGGCCTTGTTCGGGTCCGACGACATGGACGATGCCGTTGCGCGGATCGCCCATCGGGAAGAACTCGATCCCATGTTCGGCGACATTGCGGGCCAGCGCTGCAAGCTGGTTGCGCGCCGCCTCGTCCGTGACGCCTTCGAGGCCGAGGGCTTGGCCTTCGGTCGGTGTATTATGGTCGGCGACGGCGAGGGTGAGGTCCGGCCGGCGGACGCCGCGGCCCGCCGCGCGCAGCCCCGCGAAGGCCTGGGGCGTCGTTACTTCGTGGATGAGGTGGAGATCGACATAAAGCAGCGCCTCGCCGCCCGCGTCCTGGCGAGCGACATGCGCGTCCCAAATCTTATCGTATAGCGTTTTGCCGGCCATAGGGGCTCCTTACCGGCCCACGTCTCAGCCGATAATTCTGGGATTTGCAAGCCGACCGGGGGAGGGCGGCGTTACAGCGCGGGACGATCCTCCACCTCGCGCCAATGGGGCCGGATCGCGCGCCGGGCCGCCAGCGCGTCGATCTGCAGGCCGAGGTCCGGCGCCGCCTCCCACGGCCGCCGCGGCGACCGGTCGCCCGCGACCTTGATCGTCCGCTCGATCCCGAGGCCGGCGAGCAGGGCTTGGGCGTCCTCGAAGCCGCGCGTCGCGCGGGCCTCGGCCCCCGTACCGTCGGCGGCGACCACCAGATACGCTGTCTTGCCCTTGAGGCGGCCGATCGGGCCGGCGGGGCCGTGGTCGAAGGTCACGCCGGGACGGGCGACATGCTCGATCCAGGCGAGGAAGCCGGAGGGCAGCGAAAACCGGTGGATCGGCAGGCCGACGACCAAGGTGCAGGCCGATCGCAGCTCGGAGATCAATTGATCGGATAGCTCCAGCGCCTCGCGTTCGGCGGGCGTTCGAGCCGTCTCGGGGGCGGCGGCGGCCTCAAGCCAGGCCGCGGCGATCGGCGGCGGGGGCTTAAGCCCGATATCGCGGCGCAGGATCCGGCCGTTATCGCCGGCGAGGCTCTCCGCAAGCCGGCGGGTGAGGGGGCGCGACGCCGACGCCGAAAGGCGCACGGACGCATCGATCAAGAGAACGGTTCTGGACATTGGATTTTCGGCGTTTGGGGGAACGAAACAAGGGGGTTCCTCCAAAGGCCTTTCAACGGCGCCGGTTTTGTGGCGAACCCGCCCTTTGCGCCCCCAACAGGTCAAAAAAATCGCCCGACAGGGGAGCCGTCGGGCGAGGGTCGAGGATTAACACCCCCTGGGGGAAGGGGGCGAAGAGGGTCGGCTACGCCTCGGCGTCGCCTTCGCCCTCAGCGCCGGCCTCGGCTTCCGCAGCGGCTGCCGCAGCCGCCTCCTCCTCGGCCTTCGCCTTCGCCGCGGCTTCGCGCTCCTCGGCGGCGCGCTGGCGGCGCGCTTCCTTCTCGGCGACCTTCTGGCGTTTGCGTTCGGTCTTGGAGACCGCGATCTCCACCGTCTCGATCCCGCGGCCCGTGGTCCGCTCGGCTATCCGGGCGGATTTGCCCCGGCGGTCGCGGAGATAATAGAGCTTGGCGCGGCGCACCCGGCCTTTGCGCTTGACCTCGATGCTTTCGATCATCGGCGAGACGACCGGGAAAATCCGCTCGACGCCTTCGCCGAACGAGATCTTGCGGACCGTGAAACTCTCATTAAGCCCTTTGCCCGAGCGGGCGATGCAGACGCCTTCGAAGCGCTGCACGCGCTCACGCTCGCCCTCTTTGATCCGGACGTTGACGGTCAGCGTGTCGCCCGGCGAGAAGTCCGGGATCGTCTTGCCTTCCGTGACCCGGGCGACTTCCTCCGCCTCGAGCTGTTCAATCAAGTGTGCCATCGTCCGTCTCCGACGCTCGTTTGCCTTGGCCATGTCGCGCCGCCCAAAGGTCCGGCCGGCGCGCTTGGGTGATCTTCCCGCTTTCGCGCTTCCGCCAGGCGGCGACCTTCGCGTGGTCGCCCGACAAAAGCACGTCCGGGATCTCGCGCCCCTCCCACACGCGCGGCCGCGTGTAATGAGGGTATTCGAGGAGCCCGGCCTCGAAACTCTCTTCTTCCAGCGAGGTCTCGTTGCCCGCGACCCCGGGGAGCAGGCGCACGCAGGCTTCGATAAGCGCCGCAGCCGCCACCTCGCCGCCGGCGAGCACGAAATCGCCCAGCGAGACCTCCTCCATGTCGCGCGCCTCGATCACGCGCTGGTCCAAACCTTCAAAACGGCCGCATAGCAAAATCAAACCTGGTCCCGCGGATAGGTCGCGGACCTTGGCCTGGTTGAGCGGCGCGCCCTTCGGGCTCAGATAAATCAGCGGTCGATCTTTTCGATCGACC
>CAYYNG010000119.1:0-6149 GCA_964472435.1 uncultured Hyphomonadaceae bacterium
GGACTTCTTTCGTTATGCCGGCGGGGCGCAGGGAGGATTGCGCGGCGCCGAGGGCGCCGAGCACGCCCGAGCCGCCGCCGACGACGACGACGTCATAAGTATGATCAACCCAGGTGTATTCGCTCATTCCGCTCGTTCCTTTACGCCGCTCAGCCGGCGGAGATCCAAACCTTCATCACGGACAGAGCGGTCGCCGCAAAGAGAGCGATGACGACGAACGCGTTCAAAATCAAAAGCGCCTGCCGCGTGCCCGTTTTCGAAATGTAGTCCTCGATGATGACCTGCATGCCCAACCGCATGTGATAAAACGCCGCGCCGAGGGTCAGAATCAGCAAGATCGCGTTCAACGGCTGGCTGATCCACGCTTCGGCGCCGGCAAAGCCCGCCCGGCACGCGACGATCACGGAATAGAGGAACCACGGCACGAGGATAAGAAGCGCGACGGCCGACACGCGCTGGCGGATATAATGACTGACGCCTTCTTTCGCGGACCCTAGGCCGCGAACTTGGCCCATTGGCGTTCGGAGCTGGTTCACGCTCATAGCAGGCGTCCTCAGGCGGGGATGAAGTAAGCCGCCGACCAGATGCCGGCGGCCGCCAAGATGGCGAAGGCGAAGTTGAAAACACTGATCCGGCTCGCCACCCCCGGGCTGAACCCGATGCCCGGCCCATCCCAAATCAGGTGCCGCAGACCGTTCGCCAGGTGATACATGATCGCCAGGGTGAATCCGAAGAGGATCAGCTGGCCGATGAGCGAGAAGATCACTTGCTCGGCGATGGCGTACGCCTCCGGCCCGCTGGCGATGGCGATGATCCAGGCGGACAGAAGGAACATGCCGCCATAGAGCGCGGCGCCCGTGACGCGGTGAAAGATCGAGGCCGCCATCGTGGCGTGCCAGCGCCAAACTTGCAGATGCGGCGAAAGCGGCCGCGAGGAGGTATGGTCAGTGCCAGCCATTGGCCCCTTGCCTAATGATTACGGTCGTGCCTGGTTCTAGGGGCGCCCGCGAGGGTGTCAACGCAAGGCCGATAACATGATCTCGCGACCCTTCGCAGCTGCGCTGATTGTCTCATTACCCGTCGCGTCCGCCGCAGCAGAGACCGCGCTTGAGCAAATCACGACCGACTATGAAGTGTTGCGCCGAATGGTCGACCCGGCCGCGGCGGCCCGCCACGCGGGGGCGGCTCAAGACCGATGGCCGGATGTCTCCAAGGCCGCCGTCGATCGATCCGCGGCCGAAGCGCGGGCGCTGCTGGAGCGGCTGGACATGGCCGACGCCGCCTCCGACCCTGCGACGGCCGGCGCGCTCCGGGCGCTCTTGCGCTCTGAGGCGAGCCTTGCGGAAATCGACGTCGAACGCATTCCGTTCACGGGCGACTCGGGCTTCCAGGCCGCGCCCCTTTATGCCGCGGCCGCGGCCGGTGGAGCGCTGCGCTCCGCCGACGACGCCGAAGCGCTCATTCGACTGATCGCCGATACGCCGCGCTATTTCGAACAGAACATCGCCAATATGCGGCGGGGGATCGAAACTGGGGTCACCGCCCACCGCGATCCCCTTGCAACCACGATCGCCCAGGTGCGGGCGCAGCTGGTCGACGACCCAGCCGAGAGCCCGCTCTACGCCCCGTTTCGAAATGCGCGCCCTGGCATCGCCGACGAGGACGCCGCCGACCGCCGGGCGCGGGCTTTGGACGCCGTCGCCGATGCTGTGGCGGCATATGCCGATCTCTTGGCGTTTCTTGAGATCGAGTACGCCCCCGCCGCGCGTCGGCAGCCGGGGATCGCGGCGCTGCCGCAGGGCCGAGCCCACTACACCCGCCTCCTCGTCCACCATACGACCTTGCCGGAGGCTTCGGCGGTGCGGATCCACGAGATCGGCCTGGCCGAAGTGGCCCGCATCCGGACCGAAATGGACGCGGTTTTAGAAGAGCTCGGCCACGACGGCCCGTTTGAAGACTTCCTCGATTTTTTGAGAACCGATCCGCAATTCTACGCCGAGACGCCCGACGCGCTGATCGCCGAGGCCTCGACCCTCGCCAAACGTCTCGACGCGGCGCTGCCGACCCTGTTCGGCCGCCTGCCGCGCCTGCCCTACGGCGTCGCCCCGGTGCCGGCCGACATCGCCCCCGGCTACACTACGGGCCGCTACGCCCCCGGCGACCCCGCGCGCGGCCGGGCGGGCACATATTACGTGAACACCTATCGGCTGGACCAGCGGCCGCTCTACCAGCTGCCAGCGCTGACGGCGCACGAGGCCGTGCCGGGCCACCATCTCCAAATCGCCCTCGCCCAGGAGCTGGAGGACGCGCCGGATTTTCGAAAGTCCTATTACGCGACGGCGTTCGGCGAGGGCTGGGGCCTCTACGCCGAGCGGCTCGCCGGCGAGGTCGGGCTATACGATACGCCCTATCGCCGGTTCGGCGCTCTGTCCTACGAAATGTGGCGGGCCTGCCGGCTCGTCGCCGATACGGGGCTCCATTGGTATGGCTGGAGCCGGGCGGAGGCCGAAGCCTGTTTCCGGGAGAACACCGCCCTCGCCGAGCACAATATCGAGACCGAAGTGACCCGCTATATCGGCTGGCCGGGCCAGGCGACCGCGTACAAGATCGGGGAGCTGACCTTTCGCGACTTGCGCGCCGAGGCGCAAACCGCGCTTGGGGCGGCGTTCGACATCCGGGCCTTCCACGATCTCGTGCTAGCCGAGGGGTCGATCCCCCTCGATGTCCTGAAAGCGCGCGTGCGCGCGTGGATCGGCGCGCAAACACGCGATGCGGCGGCCGCGGAATGAAGATCACGATTGTTGAAGCCGGCCTGCCGCCAGCAGCGATCCGCGCCGATTGGCCCGGCTATCCGGAGATGTTCGCAGAGCTCATCGGCGCCGCGAGCGACGGATTCACCTTCGAAACGGTGTCGATTGTCGGCGGCGCGCCCCTGCCCGACCCCGCCGGCCTGGACGCGGTGCTCATTACCGGTTCGCGCTCGGGCGTCTACGACCCTGAGCCCTGGATGCCGCCCTTGTTCGAGTTCATCCGCGCCGCCGCTGCTGCGCGCACGCCGCAAGTGGGCGTTTGCTTCGGCCACCAGGCGATCGCGAAGGCGCTTGGCGGGCGGGTTGAGAAGTCGGAAAAAGGCTGGGGCGTCGGGCGACATGTCTACCGGGTCGCACACAGGCCCGGCTGGCTCGAGCACCTCGCCGACGATTTGTCGCTGATCGTCAGCCACCAGGACCAGGTTCTGGAGCCGCCGGCCGGCGCCCGGACGGTGGCGGCGTCCGAATTCACGCCCCATGGCGTGCTCCACTACGACACGGCGCCGATCATCAGCCTGCAGCCCCACCCTGAGTTCTCGCCCGGCTTCGCGGCCGCGCTCTATGAAAGCCGGCGAGACGCCATCGCCGCAGACCGGCTGACGGCCGCCCGCGCTTCGCTCGAAGAGCCCTTGGACGCAGGGGCCGCCGCCGCCTCGATTGTAAAGTTCCTGCGGAGCGCTAGCCGAAATTAAACCGAACGCCGCCTGAAATCAGGTGCTGGCGGTTCTCAACCTCCAGGTCGGCCGGGAACAAATCGACGTCGAATTCGACATCCGGCGTGCCGCGGAAGGCGTATTCGGTGAAGACGCCGAGGCGGTCCGACAGCCGCCAGGTCGCCCCCGCCTTCACCTGGTAGGCGAACGCCACTTCGCTTTCGGAGATGATTCCGACGCCGGAGGGCGAGTAGTCCACCTCGACGCGTGCGATGCCGATGCCGGCGCCCAAATAGGGGCTGATCCTGCCGGAGCGATTAAAGTCATAATACGCGTTGGCGAAGCCGAACACCTGCTCGATATCCCCCTGGCCGTCCGCGACCACTTCGCCGACCGTCAGGCCGAGAGGATCGGCGGCCCCTGTCAACGCGGCGGCGTCCAGCGCGTCGATCGGCGCGCCGCCGAGGGTGACGCCGGCGTGGGTGTCGACATCGGCGTTGGTATAGCTGATCTCGATCCCCGACCGCAGGCCGCTATTGTAGAACAGGCCGGCCTCGGCCGATATGACGAAACCGGTGTCGAAGTCCGTCTCCCACGCCACTTCCGTCCCCTCGGCGACCGCAAGGGTCGATCCGTCGCCGAGATTGCCCGTTGTGAACGCCTCGGTTTCACCGGAATTGTCGGAATCGGTCTGGATCGCGACGCCGGCCGAGCCGCTGATATACCAATCTTGCGCCGATGCGGTGGCCGATAGAACGACGGCCGCCGCAACCGCGCCGAGCCCTTTGAACAAGGTCATGTCTGGATCTCCATGAAGGTCTCGCCCCCGGTGTGGGTTCCCCATTCGCCGCTACGAACCGGCATGCCGACCGGTTCCCCCGCCAGGCCGGGTTTCGAATTAAGTCTTGTTAAGGATGACGGCGCGTGCGCGCCTTAAAACAACCAGCGCAGCCCGGTCGAGAGAACCACTTGGCTGGTCTCCACCTCGATCTCTGCTGGAAAGGGTTCAACCTCGGATATCGGTCCTGGAGTGAAGCGGAACGCCGCCTCCGAAAAGAGGTCGATCCGGTCGGTCAAGCGATAGGTCGCGCCGGCTTTGCCTTGATAGGCGACGGCTGCGCCGACGTCCTGCACCAGGGAAACGCCCGCCGCATCGAAGTCGACCTCGACCCGCGCGAAGCCGACGCCGAGGCCGAGATAGGGTGTCGCCCGGCGGCCGAAATCGAAGTCGTAATAGGCGTTTGCGAACACGAAGAGCGTGTTGACCTCGCCCGATCCCGACGCCAGCAGTTCGCCGACGCTGGCGTCCGGCGCATCGGCGCCGAACACCTCTGCGGCCGGAGAGGGGTCGACGCCCACTCCGCCGAGGAAGAGCCCGGAAAGCTCGTCGACCTCATTGCGCGCAAAGCTCACCTCGACGCCGAAACGAACCCCGCTCGGGTTCGACCGGCCCGCTTCGAAGGAGAAGCTGAAGCCTGGCCGGAACTGGGTCTCCAAAAGAACGGCGTCGCCCTCGTCCAAGACCAGCGCGCCCGGCGTTTCGAAATCGTCGATCTCGCCCTCGTTGTCGGACTCGAATTGGAACGAGACGCCGCCGGCGCCTGAGACATACCAATTTTGCGCGGCGGCGACCGGGGCCGCGAGGACCGCGAGGACGGCGAGGAGAGACAAACGCATGGCGGAGGCGACCCTGAACGCTGGAGCCAATTTATCGCCCCCGGAGCCGCCCCCGGCAAGCGCTTTCCCGGCCGGCCCCGCCGCCCTTGCGCCGGCCCGGGGCTTGCAGTCTAAGCTATCAGCGCTCGCCGATAAGGGGATCCCGCCGACATGCTGCCCAAACCGCGCGCGGACATCGCGCAGAACACGATCGAATTTGAAACGCTGCCCTTGGTGAAGCCGACCGGCTTTCGCGAATATGACGCGCGGTGGTGGTTCAACGGCATTGGCCACGCGCGTTCGCCGGAGCTTAATCTTCTAGGCGCCCAGGCGCTGGGTCTCGGCATGGCGACCTTGTTCCATGAACTCGGCGTGGAGCCGAAGGTGGTGACGGGCCACGATTACCGCTCGATCTCTCAATCCATCAAACACGCGCTCACCCTCGGCCTTATCCAAGGCGGCTGCGAAGTCCTGGATATCGGCCTTGCGCTCAGCCCGACCGTCTACTGGGCCCAGTTCGAGCTGGAGGCGGCGTGCTGCGCTATGGTGACCGCCAGCCACAATGAGAACGGCTGGACGGGCGTCAAAATGGGGGCCGACCGGCCGCTTACATTCGGCCCGACGGAGATGGGCCGCCTCAAAGAGATCGTGCTCGCCGGGGACTTCCAGCCGCGCGCGGGGGGCGGGGTCTTCCGCGTCGACGGCGTGCGCGAGAAATATATCGCCGCGGCGAGCGGGACGGTTCGCCTCTCGCGTCCGCTCAAAGTCATCGCGGCCTGCGGGAACGGTACGGCCGGCGCCTTCGCGCCGGAGGCGCTCCGGGCCATGGGCGCCGAGGTGATCGAGATGGACTGCGATCTCGACATGACCTTCCCGCGCTACAATCCGAACCCGGAAGACGCCGAAATGTTGCACGCGATGGCCGAGGCGGTGAAACGTCACGGAGCCGATGTCGCCCTCGGGTTCGACGGCGATGGCGACCGCTGCGGCGTGGTCGACAATACGGGCGAGGAGATCTTCGCCGACAAGA
>CAYYNG010000120.1:0-311 GCA_964472435.1 uncultured Hyphomonadaceae bacterium
AGAACGCGTCGAGGACCCCTGTCTTGCCCTGTTTCACATGCAGGTATTTGAAGGAGAGTTGATCGAGCGCCTCGTCGAGCGGGGCGTTGCGCCGCAAAAGTAGATATAGAACCGACATCAAGCCCGCCCGGTCCGCGCCGGATTTGCAATGCATCAGGGCGGGATACTCGATCGCATGGAAGAGCTCTCTCGCGCCGAAGATCACTTCGCGGGTCGGCGTGTCGCGCGAGAAGACCTGGAAATCGACCAGCGTCACACCGGCCGCGGCGCACGCCTCCGTTTCGAGAAGGTAGTAACCCATCGTGCTCGAC
>CAYYNG010000120.1:321-6146 GCA_964472435.1 uncultured Hyphomonadaceae bacterium
CTGGATGGTATCGCACTCGGCTCGTTCAATGGTGTCGGGGAGGGGTGGTTCGACCGCCACATCTCATCGGATAACGCATGCAGATTCTGGAACCCCGCGCGCATGAAGCCGTGATCGCCCCAGATCAGCTCCCGGCGGGCGCGCCGCCGGCCCGGCGCGGTGCCGAGGTCGGGCGCGATATGGGCGCGTTTTTTCTTTTTCCGTTTCGCCATGGCCCCCCGCGCTTATCCGGGCGCGCTGCGATCTGGCAAGCCTGAACCCCGCCGCAGCCGCCGGCGGGCGATCTCAACCAAGCGGTAACCAGCGCTCGCCATAGTCCAGCCGATTAAGGCTGGAAAGGGCTTACCCCGATGATTTCAACACTTCGCCGACTTGGGTTCTCAAGCGCGCTTTTTGCGCTTCTCTCGGCGCCGGCGCTTGCATTCGGCATCGGCCTCCAGCCCACGACGGTCGAAATGGAGATCAAACCCAGTGAGCGCAAACGCCAGGTCATCACCCTTGCGAACGTCCACACTGAACAAACGATCTCGCTGACGCTCGGCCTCGCCGACTGGAGCCTCGACGAGAGCGGCCGCATCAAGCTCGCGCCGCCGGCCGAGGCGGCGAACTCCGCCGCCGACTGGGTCCGGTTCAGCCCCGCCTTCGTCACACTCGAACCCGGCGAGGTGGGTCAGGTCGTGGTCGATATGGCCGCGCCCGCTCGGCTGCAGCGCGCTGGGGACTACCGGTTCGCTCTACTCGCCTCCACGATCCTGCCCGATCTGGACGCGGACGAGGCCGGCGTTTGGAAGAAGTATCAGATCGCGACGCTCTTCTATCTCACGACCGATCCAGCCCGCAGCGAGCCGGAGATCACCGCGTCCGAGGTCCTCATCGACGAGACGACCGGCGCGGCGGCGGTCGAGTTGACAATCGAGAACCGCGGCAACGCCCATGCCCGCCTCGAAGGCGTCGTCGAGGTTGACGGCGGCGGCGTCGATCAAACGGTCACGATCGCCAATCTCGTCGTCCTGGACGGAGCCCGCCGCGTCTATTCCGCACCGTTGCCGCCGGGAACAGCCGCCGATTCAACGATCGAGGTGAAGCTCGACAATATCTTCGCGCCTCAATCGGGCGGAGTGCAGGCGCTTCCCGACCACAGGGCGCCGATCGCGCGCCGCCGCGCTGCGCTAGAACCCGCCGAATAGGCGTGCGGCGGGCGCTTCTCCTCACCGGACCCTTGGCGCTGGCGGCCCTCGCCCCGGCGCACGCCTCGTTCCTGGACGACGACTTCTATTGCCGCGTCAAAGGCTGCGTCATCGTCCATGACGGTTTCAGCTTCGACGTTTACGACAACCATATCTTCGACACCAATGGCACGGTGCCGCCGGGCGGGCGCATGATCCGCTGGTCCGGCAACCCCTTCCAAGGGGTCGGCGCGGTCAATCCGGTGGTGACCGGCACGCGGACCGAAGGCGTGCACGTCGTCTTTCAATCCGATCAGGGGTTTACACTCGGGATCGATCAGAACGGCGACGGACTTGTCGAATTCACCACAGACGCGAATGGCGACGGCGTACTGGATGCGAGCGATCAGATCGGCGCGTTTAACTTAACCAGCGCCACCCGCCTTCGAACGCTGGAGACGGCCATCCAGCGGAGCTTTTATCTTTCGTCCCGGACGGACTTCTACGTGTCCGCGCAGGTCTTCCTGGAGGGTCCCGCCTCGCCGCTCAACACGCCCCAGCGCCTTGGCAATGTCGTCTTCGACTACGCTGTCACGGCGGGCGGGGTGGACGATGGACTCGCCTTCGGCGCAGATGCCCGGGCCAACAGCTACCGCAGGCTAGGCGATTTCAGTTCGCTGGAGCCGCTCTATGGCGCCCCGCAATTCATTGCGGAGTTCCGAAACGCGATTCGGCGGCGCAATTCCGACAGCCAAGCCGCCCAGTCGATCCGGTTCGACTATGTCTACGGCTTCGAGAACTATGACCTATCGCTCGGCGCCGGTAGTTTGGACTACCGGATCGAGTTTGAATTCTACAATCGCTGAGCCGGCCCGGCGGCGTCGGCGACCTGATCCAAAGCGCCGAAACCATCCGCTTCATCGGCCGGCGGGGCCGTCCGCTCCGCCTCGGTGGGCTCGAAGGGGATCGGCGCGACGACGAAGAGCGCATCGTCCGTCAACGTTACCGCGACTTCAGCCGTGCGGCCCTCGGCGCGGGCCCTGACCTTATAGTCTCCGGGGCCGAGGTTTTCGAAGCCATATTGGCCGAAGGCGGCGGCTTGGCCCGCCAATTCATCATCCTCGCCAGGCCCCTCCAGCGTGAGGCGCGCGCCTTCAAGGCGACGCTCGCCGGCGTCCAAAGCGCCGTTCCGGTTTGCATCCACAAACACCGCGCCGCGGATCTGACCGCTGGCGATCAGCGGCACGTCGAGGCGCGTGATCCGCCCATCGCCGACCGTGAACCGGGTTTGGCTTTCCTCGGCGACCTGGAACCCGAGCGGCAGGCTGCGCAGGTCGACGCCGAGATCGTAGAGGCCCTTCCGCATGTTGGTGATGGTGAAGTTTCCGTCGCGGTCGGCGTTCAGCGCGAGCCGGGTGCCGACGATCGAGATCCGGACCCCGCCAATGCCGGGTTCGCCCGGCTGGCGCACGCCGTCACGATTGCGATCGAAGAACGCTTGCCCGGTCAGCACGCCGAGGCCCTCGCGCGGTTGCGTGTGGCGCCGCGGGGCGTTGAACGAGACCCGCCCGCGAAGCGCGGCCGTGACGTCTCGCTGTCCGTTGAAATTGTCGAAATAGGTGGCGGTCAGACCGATATTGCGGGTCAGCCTCAAGTCCGCGGCCAGATTGGCGAAGAAGCTCGTTTGCGTGTTTTCCGGATCGACCGATTGCAGCGCCGAAGCTTGGCCACGCACCGTCAAGCGGTCGCCGAACGCCGAGCCGCTATCGGCGATGATGGTCGCCCCGCCGCTGGCGAAGCCCGATCCCGGCGCCCAGCCGGCCGACAGAGACGGCCCGACGGCGACGCTGGCGCCCCGGCCGAACCCTTTACGAAGCGGAAGAATGTTGACGTTGCCGACAAGGCGTTGATCGCCTGCGCCGTTATCCGCAGCGGTCCGGGTATAGCTCGCCTGGGCCGCGCCCCAGCGGAACCGGCGCTGGGCCCGCAGCGCCACCGAGTTCGCCCGCGTGGTTTCGCCGCCCGTCTCGCTTTGCGTAAAGCCGGCGTCGAAGGAGAGGTCGACATCCAGCGGCGCGAGGCGCGTGTTCGCCGACCCGGTCAAAGAAACAGTGGTGTCCCCGGGGCCGGTTTCATGGGTCACCGTGGTGCGGAGATTGGCGGCCACGTTGCGGAACGCGCCCCAGTCCCGGACAGCGCGCCAGTCCGTCGACGCCGTTCCAATCACACGGGCGCCCAACCCGTCGTCCAAGGCGCCCTCGAAATCCGGCGATGCGACGGTGTCGACTGCGGGGGCCGGCTCGCCAATAGGATCGAGGACGAGGATCTCTTCACTCTCGACGGCCCCGGAGTCCGCCGGGGCGATCGACGATAGGAACCGCGCGCCGTCATAGCTCAAGCGGGCGCGGAACCCCACTTGCCGAGTGACATTATAGCTCGCCTCAAGCCGGCCGCGAGCATCTACGGCAAGCCCGTCCTCATCATCGAAAACGCCGATATCGCCCTGTATGGCGACGCGCTTCAGCCCCGGCTCGTTCGTATCGGAGACATTGAACCGCTTCTGGCCGCTGAGGACGGCCCGCCCCTCGCCCAGCCCCTCCGACCGGCTCACTGAAAATCCGACCTCGTTGCGGCCGTCGGCGAAGATCAGCCGCCCGCCGCCGGCAAATCCGCCGAAGGTTGGTCGCGATCCGCCTTCGGAGACCTGGACCGCGCCGTTGAACGGAATGCCTGCGGCGATGGCGAGGATCGTTCCGCTCTCCCGCCGCTTTCGCCACGCGACCCCGCGGATGCGGTTTTCATCGACCCCGGAGAGCTCACGGAACTGGCTGTTATAGTCGCCGAGCGTCGCCACCCAGCCGTCGAGCGATTGCACGTCGAGGGCGACAAAACCCGGTGTGAGCTCGCTCGGCTCCTGGGGCGGGCCGACGGTTTCATATCTTGCCTGGGTATTGAAGCGGCGCAGCCGGCTGTTGAACTCGAAGGTCGAGGGGCCGCGGCTTCCGATATTGAAGGCGAGGCTTTCCGGCACGAACCCGGTTTCGGCGGCCTCGTCAGCGACGCGCTCGCCCGGCAAAACCCCGCCTGAGAGGCGCTGGTCGAGTTCAACATCGATCCGCGAGGCGCCTGGGGCCAGGGTGATGTGGGTGCCGGTGAGCGTTTCGATGGCGGAGAACGGTAGAAGCAGGGCGACGGGGTCGGCGAAAGCAAGATTGGGCGAGATGCCTTCGGGTCGCTCATTAACGGTCACGAGCCCGGTGGAGACGTCGAGGGAGATCGTCGCCGCGTCTTGCACCCGGACGACGGTGACCACGTCGCCCTCCTGGGAGATCGTGTGGCCGAGGGCCTCCACGACCGGGAGCAGCGGCACCAGGAGAACCGACCCGACCGTCCGCGGCTCGGCGGCGCTGGTATCCACCCGCTCGCCCTGAACCCAAAGATCGAGGTCGAATTTCGCTCGCAGGCGATCGTCGAGGGTGAAGGTCCACCGACCCGAAGCGTCGACGTCGGCGATGGTTCCCGACAGGACCGACACCGCGTTCGCGCTGAGCCAGGTGTCAGCGGCGGCCTTCGGTGTGAAATCCGGGAGCGCGCCGAGCACCACCCCGTTCGCCCGTACTTTGCCGTCGGAGACGTCGAGCGTCAGCCGGGCGCCGTCTTGGAACCGCCGAAGCGCCAAAACGGTTCGATCAAGGCTCACCTCGCCATTGAGATGTTCGAAGATCGGCCGCGCATCGAACTCGATCCGATCGTCGGCGTATCGCCGGACGCGGAGGGCCACCGGCTCGCCCTCGACCGTCGCCTCGATGTGCTCGATCACAGGTGCGGCGTCGGCGGCGGCGATGGGCGCGCCCTCGATCTCGGTCGCGCGCAGAACCCCGGCGTCCGACGCCTCCTGCGAGGCGGCGGCGGGCCCCGATGGCCCCGTGACAGCCCCCAGCAGGGCCGCCGCGATGACGGCGAAACGCAACATGGACGGCGCGAGAGCGAGCCCGCGCGGACCTTCAAATCAGCAGAGCGGCGTCGACGCGCGGGCCCGACAGGCCGCAGAGCGCCGACAATTCCGGTCCACCGTCGCAGGGAACGTTTGAACGCCGCCGCGACCGGCCGATTCAACCGTTATCGAAGAGCGTCCCGTTGCGGTTTCGACGAGGAAGATTTGGTCCAGCAAGACCTGGCTGCGGCCGACGGATACGAGATCAAGCGTATGAGACCGCCAAACCGAGCCCTCGCGCTGCGCCGGCGCGAGCGGTTTCAAACACGCTCCCGTCAGCCACGCGTCGCCGCTCGCCTCGTCGATCAGAACGCCGTTGTGGTCGTCCAAACGCACCCACAGGGACGCATCTTGCGGCCCCGCGATCGCCGCAGCAGCCGAGGCCGCTGAACCGATCGCCCAAATCATGAACTTTGACATTGATCACCCAATATTTTTTATGGGTGGACCCTAGGCCGGGCATGGTTAACACCGCCCTTAAGGCGATGTGTTTGAGCCGCTCGAAAACTCGCCCGTTTGGCGGAGGCGCGACCGACGGTCCGCCCTGCGTAGTATTGATTGAGAAGGGGGATCCCCGCAGACCGTTTGCATTCGACGCGATCGTTCGCGCGGCCAAATGGCCGCTTGCGAGTTAGGGCGCGCTGAATAATATTTGCGCCAACATT
>CAYYNG010000121.1:0-6114 GCA_964472435.1 uncultured Hyphomonadaceae bacterium
ATCTGACCGTCGTCGATACGGGACGGCCGGGTCCGATCTATTGCGCCCATGTCGCCCGCCATGGCGGCGTCGTCGATGCCGACGGACGCATCCGGTTCGCCGCGAACGCCGTTAAATTGGAGAAATACAGCGAGGAGGTCACGCCGTCGAGCGAGTTCGTGGCGCGCCTTCACGCGCGATATCGCGGCGAGGAGATGTTCGCCTACGACCGAACGACAGGCGGGCGCATCGCCTATGGCGACGTCGCGGAGGTCGCGCTCGATCCCGAGGGGGGCCGGGCGCTGATCGAATTGGAGGGCTTGCCGCCCATCCCGCCGGGGACGCCGGTCGCATTTTCCCGCGCGGTGGATCGCGACGCCGACGAGCGGCTTTCGGGACAGCTCGACAATCCGCTATCGATCGCGATTTTGCGGATCGCCGCCGAGACCGGCCTGCGCGGGCGGCTGGTCTTCGCCGCCGAAGAGGAGATCGGCCGGTCCGCCGCGCATATCCTTGGCTGGCTCGGCGCCGAAATCGGCCCGTGCCGGGAGCTTGTCGTGGTCGACACCTCGCCCTTCGACACGACCGAAGAGGCCGACGCCGGCGCGGTGGTCTTGCGGCGACGCGACGCCAACGGAGCCTTCGATCCGGCCATGACCGCGCGCCTCGACGCCGCCGCAGCCCATGTCGGCGCACCCGTGGTCTACAAGGACGCCTATATCGACGCGGCCAACAAAGCGGCCCGAAAGACAGGGCCGAAAGCGAAAGGCTATGGGATGACGGAGCTTGGCCGGATCGTCGCGCTTACGAATGGCGAGGTGACAGGGTCGACCTTGCAGATCCCCACCAGCAACTACCACACCAATCGCGAAGAGACATCGCTTCGCGCCGTCTTGAACGCCGCCCGCGTCGTGCTCGCGCTTTAGTCGTCAGCGTCGTCGGCGAACATGTCGCCCCAGAGGCTCGCGCGGCTCGTCCGCACCGCTTCGACAAGGATCACCACGGCGCCGAGCGCCAAGACCGCCCATGGCGCGGCTGGATGCTCCGCCCATGTCATTATTGTTTCCACCATCACACCGCGCCTCGGGGGTTTATCGTTTCGAGGCCCCTACTATCGACGCGAGGCTTTAACGGAGCTTGAGTCAATCGTGGCCAAAAAGGGTCAATTGGTAAGCGGATGAAGCCGGTTTCTTTACCCCGGCGCCCAAATGCTTAAAGAGAGCGCCATGCCCTCTAAACGTTTATCGGCGTCGGCCCCGCCGCGGGCATGGCAGCGCATGTTGTCGGGACGGCGCCTCGATCTGCTCGACCCCTCCCCCGTCGACATCGAGATCGAGGACATCGCCCACGGCCTCGCCCGTGTGGCGCGGTGGAACGGCCAAACCCGCGGACCCCACGCGTTCTCCGTGGCGCAGCACAGCGTCTTGGTGGCGGATCTCTGCGCCGAACTCGCGCCCGGCCTTCCAGCGAGGGACCGGCTCGCCGCCTTACTCCATGACGGCCCGGAATATGTCATCGGCGACATGATCTCCCCCTTCAAGGGCGTCCTTGGCGCCGATTACAAGACAGTTGAAGCCCGCCTGTCCGGGGCGATCCATTTGCGCTTCGGGCTGAGGCCCGTGACACCGAAGCCGCTTGAGAAGCTGATCAAACGCGCCGACCGGATCAGCGCGTGGTTCGAGGCGGTGCAACTCGCGGGGTTCGACGCGGCCGAAGCCGACCAGCTGTTCGGCGCGCCCCCCGACGGCGGCGCGCGCGAGCTCGCGCCGGAGCCGGTCGAGGTCGCCCAGAGCCGTTTTCTGGCGCGCTTTGAAAATCTGATCGCCGAGATCGACGGAGGCGCGGCGTGACCGCCCCCCTCCTCATCGGCCTTTCGGCGGTGCTGGTGGGCGTCGACGAAAGCCAGCCCTTCGTGCTCGCCACACGGCGGCGGGAGGCGGCGCGCCGCGGCGAGCCCTCGGTCGCCGCCCTTCCTTTCGGCGCCTTCGACCCAGAGGCCGACCGCACGTTCGAGCTCGCCCTGCGCGGCTGGGTTCGCGCCCAAACCGGCTTCGAACTCGGCTATGTCGAACAGCTCTATACGTTTGGCGATCGCGACCGGGAGACGCCCGAGGCCACCGTCGCCGACGCCCCCGCAAACGCGCGGATCGTCTCGGTCGGCTACCTCGCCCTCACCCCCGAGCGGGCGGAGGTCGAAGCCGGCTTCGACGCCCAATGGCGCGGCTGGTACCGCCACTTTCCTTGGGAGGATCACCGCAACGGGCGGCCGGAGATCATCGACGCCGAAATCGCCCCGCGGCTCGCGACCTGGGCGGCGGGGATGGAGGCGCGCCTGGAGCGGGCGCGCCTCGCCTTCGGGCTCGACGGGCGCACCTGGATGGAGGAGCGCCCGCTCGAGCGCTACGAACTGCTCTACGAAGCCGGCCTTGTCGCCGAATGCGCCCGGGACGCGGGCCGCGCCCCCTCCCATCCCCCGCTCGGCGAGCCCATGGCGTCCGATCATCGCAGGATCCTCGCAACGGCGATCGGCCGCCTGCGCGGCAAGATCCGCTACCGCCCCGTCGTGTTCGAACTCATGCCCGAAACCTTCACCCTGTCGGCCTTGCAGAAAGTGGTCGAGGCGATCCTCGGCCGGCGGCTTCATAAGCAGAATTTCCGCCGCGGGCTGGAAAAAACACGGCTTGTGGCGGGCACGGGTCAAACCGACACGGCGACCGGGGGCCGGCCGGCCGAACTCTACCGCTTCCGCCGCGAAGACCTGCGCCGCAGACAGGCCTTGGGCGTCGCGACGCCGGGCCTTAAGCGCGACGGGGCCTGACCTGGGAGTCGATGTCACAAATTTAACAGCCGACTTGCCGAACCGTTATCCACAAACTAGATAGCGTTTTGCTCAGACTGCGCATAAGTAGCTGGGCGCGTGATGTGTCGTGGCGACCCACCCCCGAAACCGATGGGATCGCTTGAAACTGGATGATTAACGCCTATATAATGCTCATATTGAGCAAAACACCGGATAAGCTGATGGAGGACGGAACATGGCGAGACTGATCGACGCCGGACCCGGCTGCGCCGCGCCCACCCCGCCGAGCACGAAAACCGCAAGCGACGCCCGCGGCCTCGCCTATGACGACGCCGTGCGCGCCGAAACCGACGCGCTCTACCCCCTTATCAAAGATTTCATCACGCCGATGGAATGGCCGGCGATCGCGCCGCTCGTGGCGGCGATCAACCGCCTGAAGCGCGAGAAAAACGCCGTCATTCTCGCCCACAACTACATGACGCCCGATATTTTCCGCCTCGTCGGCGATTTCCGCGGCGACAGCCTGCAGCTCGCCCGGGAAGCGGCGAAGGTCGAAGCGGACGTGATCGTGCAAGCCGGCGTCCATTTCATGGCCGAAACCTCGAAGATCCTCGCGCCGGAAAAGACCGTCCTCATCCCAGACACCCGCGCCGGCTGCTCCCTCGCCGCCTCGATCACCGGCGAGGACGTCAAGCTGATCAAACAGAAGTATCCCGGCGTGCCGGTGGTCACCTATGTGAACACCACGGCCGACGTGAAGGCGGAATGCGATATCACCTGCACCTCGTCGAACGCGGTGCAAGTCGTCGAACACATCGCGAAGGAATGGAACTCCGACACCGTGATCCTCGTCCCCGACCAGTATCTCGCCCGGAACGTGGCGGCGATGACGGACATCAAGATCCTCACCTGGCCGGGCGCGTGCGAGGTGCACGAGCTGTTTTCCGCTGAAGATGTCGAGCAGTTGCGCGAGGCCCATCCGGGCGTCGTCATCCTCGCCCATCCCGAATGCCCGCCGGATGTCCTTGAGGCGGCCGACTATGCCGGCTCCACGGCCGCGCTTGCGAACTATGTTTCGGAGCGCAAGCCCGCGAAAGTGGTTCTGCTGACCGAGTGCTCGATGAGCGACAACGTGGCGGCTGAGAATCCGGGCGTCGATTTCATCCGCCCCTGCAATCTCTGCCCGCACATGAAGCGGATCACGCTCGAGAACATCTATGACTGCCTCGTCGATATGAAGCACGAGGTGACCATGGACCCAGACATCCGCATACGTGCGAAAGCGGCCATCGACGCCATGCTCGCCCTGCCGAAAATGGAAAAGCCGCTCGACTTCGAGACGGGCCTCGCCCCGCTTGACCTTGAAATGGTTTGACACGAGCCTGCCGTGAAAGGGCCGTTTTGGCTCGGTTCTCTGGAAGGATCGATGATGAGAGGGAGACGCGCCATGCCGGTGAGGCCGCATCTCGTCGCCTTGGCGGCGGCCCTCGCCGCCAGCGCCCCTGCAGCGGCGCAATCGGGCGCGCCCGGTGACATTGTCGGCGCTTGGTCGTTCGAAACCCGGCCCTATAACGGCGCAGGCCGCTGCGTGATGAGCGGGGTGATGCGCGTTTATCCCGCCAAATCCGGCGATGCGTATCCTTGCGAACTCACCGCGGTGGAAGAGTGCGACATCCTCGGCCGATCAGTCGTCGTTCAGAGCTGCACGGCGACGCGCTCCGGCACGAACCAGCTCTCCGTCCGCTCCAATATTGAAGACATGTTGGAGATCAAAACAGACCCTGCGAACTATGTGCCGGACAATTTCGCCCTAACAATCAAGAGCGCGGATCGAATGTTCGGCTCGCTTGTCTCGGCGGCGATCGCGCCGGTCGAGTTCCGCCGCACCGTCGACGGGGTGTCATGATCCGCGCCCTCGGTCTCGCCACAGCCCTCGCGGCCTCGCCCGCCGCAGCCCAGGAAGGGGCCGCCGATATCTCAGGGACTTGGGCGTTCCGCGCCGACATCGGGCTCGGCTGCACGTTCAATGGCGAAGCCCGGCTTACTCGGCCGTCGGAGAAAGGCGCACCCTATGGCTGCGAGCTGACCGCCGAGCAGATTTGCACAGCCCCCGACGATACGATCGTGATCGACTTCGTCGTGCGGCAGACGTGCGTCGCCGAACGCTCCGGCGATCGGCTGGAGATCGTCTCCACCATCGACACGTTCGTGCGCGGCGCGCCGACGCCGGCCTACTTCCCCGACGACTTCACCCTGGCGATCAAGAGCGGCGAGCGCATGAGCGGGTTCCTGATCTCCGGTCAAAGCGCGGATCCGGCGGAGTTTTACCGGCCGAACGGAGCCGTCTCGTGATCCGCGCGCTCTGGGTGGCGCTCCTGGCGTCGGCCGGGCCGGGATCGGCCGCCGCGGAGGAGTTCGTCGGCGCCTGGTCGTTTGAGAGCGTCAACCCCAGAAAGGGCTGCGTCATCAACGGCCGAATGGTCGTGCGGCCGCCGGTCGACGGCGTCTATGCCTGCAGCTTCATCTCGACCGAGTCCTGCGAGGGCGACCCAAACCTTTCCGGCGTTCAAGTCGACCAGTCCTGCGGCGCGGTGGAGACCGAGACGGGCTTCGAGATCCGCAGCGACGTCGTCCAGGTGCTCACGCCAGGCTATCCCGCCCAATGGTACAATCCAGATCATTTCAACGTATCGCCGGACGGCCCCGGCCGCATGCTCGGCGAGTGGTGGGACGTCAATTGGTCGGCCGCCGTTCGATTTTGGCGGGATGACGATCTGCCCGTCTCATGACCGCGCCGCAAATCGACATCCTTGACGCGGGTCCGCCGGGCCCGGCGGCAGACATCTTAATCGTCGGCGCCGGTCTCGCCGGACTGTTCCTGGCGCTCAAGCTCGCGCCTCGTCCCTGCCTCGTCGTTTCGCCTGCGGCGCTCGGCGAGGCGGCCTCCTCCGCCTGGGCGCAAGGCGGCCTCGCCGCAGCGCTCGACCCCGCCGACAGCCCAGAAGCCCACGCCGCCGACACGGTCGCCGCCGGAGCCGGGCTGGTCGACCCCGCCGTCGCGCGCCTGATCGCCGAGGACGGGCCCGCCCGCGTACGGGACCTTCTCCGCCTCGGCGTGCCTTTCGATCGAACCGCCGACGGCGCCCTCGCCCTGAGCCTTGAAGCGGCCCATTCCCGGCCGCGGGTGGCCCGCGTCGCCGGGGACCTGGCCGGCCGCGCGATCATGGACGCGCTCACCGCCGCCATCACCGCCGCGCCGCACGTGCGGCTGATGGAGAACACCAAGGCCGTCGGCCTGCTGCAGGACGGGGCGGGACGCGTCGCCGGCGCGGTGT
>CAYYNG010000122.1:0-6100 GCA_964472435.1 uncultured Hyphomonadaceae bacterium
CCTAAGGCCGCCGTCACCACAGGCACCGGCGTCCGGCAGTAGAGATTGGGGCCGTCCCGTTCGAAAATGTCGTGCTCGGCCACTGTGACGAAGATGTAGAGGTCGCCCTTCGGGCCGCCGTTCGCGCCGCCTTCACCCTCGCCGGAAAGGCGGATGCGCATGCCGTCTTCGACGCCGGCGGGGATGTTCACCGACAGGCGCCGGCTCTCGCGCACGAACCCTGCGCCGGAGCACTGCCGGCAGGGGTCGTTGATGATCTGTCCCCGCCCCTGGCAGCGCGCGCAGGTTCGCTCCATGTGGAAGAAACCTTGGGAGCTGCGCACCCTTCCGGCGCCGCCGCACGTCGGACAGGTCGATGGACTGGACCCGGGTTCGGCGCCGGACCCGGTGCAGCGGCCACAGCTGACGGCGGTCGGCACTTCGATCTTCGCATCCCGGCCCCGAAAGGCGTCTTCCAGGGTGATTTCAAGGTCGTATCGAAGGTCGGCCCCCCGCGCGGGACCGGAGCGGCGCCGCCGACCGCCCGAGGACCCGCCGAAAAACTGATCGAAGATGCTCTCGAAGATGTCCCCGGGATCCACATCGCCGAATGGCGAGCCGCCGCCCGCGCCCCCTTCGAATGCCGCGTGGCCATACCGGTCATAGGCTGCGCGTTTGTCTGGGTCCGATAGGATCGCATACGCTTCGCTGATTTCTTTGAACTTTGCTTCAGCCCCCGCATCGCCGGGGTTCTGGTCCGGGTGATGTTTGAGCGCCAATTTGCGATAAGCAGACTTCAGAGTCTTCTCGTCGGCGCCTCGGTCTACGCCCAGAATATCGTAATAGTCGCGTTTGCTCATAGCGCGCGAGACCCATTCTCATTGGTTTCTATCGTTGTGCAAAGGCAAATGGGGGGGGTCGCAGGTTCTTGCAAGCGCAATAAGGCTCGGCCCGGCCTTCATGCGCCGGGCCGAAGCCGACAAATCAAGGTCGGCGGCGGACCGCCGCTAGGCGCGCACCTCGAGCACCATGTTGGCAGGCGTCTCCGCAGCGCGGCGCACATGGCCGAAGCCGCCTTCGTTCAAGACTTCGGTAAGGCGCTTTTGACCGGCCTGGGTGCCGAGGCCCAACCCGACCGGTTGGGCGAGCGAGCAGGGCGTGCAGACCGTTGTCGAGAATGAATAGTAAATGGCTCCCAACGGATGCAGATTCTCAGCCACCGAGTCGCCCGCGAGCGGTTCGACCAGCATAAACGTCCCGTCCGGCTTAAGGGTCTTCTTGATATGGGCTGCGGCCCCCACTGGATCGCCCATATCGTGGAGGGCATCGAAAATACAGGCGAAGTCAAAGCCCTCGCCGGGATATTCCTGGGCCGTCGCGACATGGAACTCAGCGTTTGTAACGCCGTGTTCAGCGGCTCGGGCGCGCGCTTTTTCGATCGATGGCTCGTGGAAGTCGTAGCCGTAAAACCTGGAGTTTGGGAACGCCTTCGCCATCAGAACCGTCGACGAGCCGTGGCCGCAGGCGATGTCCGCCACTTTCGCGCCGGACTTCAATTTGTCTTCGACGCCTTCGAGCGAGGGGATCCAGCTCGACAGAAGATTCGCCTCGTAGCCGGGGCGGAAGAACCGATCGGTGCCGCAGAAGCAGCATTCGGTCTGGTCGCTCCAGGGCCGCCCCTCGCCGGATTTAAAGGTCGCAAGCGCTTTCTCATGGGTCTCCATCTGGCTCAGGATCGACATGAAGAAGCCTTGCATGCAGGCGGGATGGCCTTCCCGGCACATGATCAGCGCCTGCTCGGGCGAGAGCGAAAACGCTTCGGTCGCCGGATCGTGGGTGACATAGCCGAGCGCCGCGTTCGCCGCGAGCCATTCGTGAACGTATTTCTCGTTCATGCCGAGTTTCTCAGCGAGGCCCTTCGCCGTGATTGGGCCCGCCTCTTCGAGCGCGCGGTACACCCCGGCCTGATCGCCGAGATAGGCCATGAGCACGCCCATGGCGCCCGCGATGTCCCCCATGGCTTTGCCGGCGAGTTCGTTCAGTTTGTCTTCGTTGATCTCTGTCATATCCCCATGCCTTTCCGGTCGCGTCCGCCACCCAGCGCGAACACCGGACGTTAACACATGAGAGCCTTGTTTTCATGACAAATTGAGAGATACGACCTAGGATGGCGGTTCGCTGACTTTCACCACGAGCTTGCCGAGATTTTTTCCGGTGAAGAGACGGTCCAGAGAGGCCGGCGCATGTTCAAGACCGTCGACGATATCCGTCTCGAACGCGATCTTTCCCTCCATAAGCCATTGCGCCATTTGCATGACGCCTTCCGGAAAGCGATCGAGATAATCGATGACGATAAACCCTTTAACGAGGGTTCGGCGCATCAACAGGTTCGAGAAATTGTAGGGCCCGGGCACGGGCTCGGTCGCGTTGTAGGTCGAGATCAGTCCGCAAAGCGGCATGCGCGAGAAATCGTTGAGGCGGGCGATCACCGCGTCCATGATCTCCCCGCCGACATTCTCGAAATTGATGTCGATCCCATCAGGGCAGTGCCGATCAAGAGCCGCGCCCACGTCTTCGCTCTTATAGTTGATCGCTGTGTCGAAGCCGGCCGTCTCAGTCAGCCATCGGCATTTGTCGTCTGATCCCGCGATGCCGACGGCCCGGCAACCTTGGATTTTGGCGATTTGCCCGACCATTGAGCCAACGGCGCCGGCTGCAGCAGAGACAACAACCGTCTCGCCGGCTTTAGGAGCGCCAATGTCCATGAGGCCGAAATACGCGGTCATGCCCGTGGCGCCGAGCGGCCCCATATAAGCCGTCAGCGGGACGCCGGGGATCTGGGGCAGCTTGTTGAACGTTTCGCCCGGCGCTGTCGTGTATTCAGACCAAGCCGCAAGCCCGGTGTTCACTATGTCGCCTTGGGAAAGTCCGTCGAAGCGGCTTTCGGTGACGACGGCGAGGGAGCCCCCGCGCATGGGCTCGCCAATGCCGACGGGTGGCAGATAAGCGTCCATGTCGCTCATCCAGATGCGGTTTGTGGGGTCGAGCGACAGGTAGATCGTGCGGGCCCGGGTTTCGCCGTTCTTCAAGGGTTCAAGGGGCCGCTCCTCAAGCGCCAGGTCGCCGGGGGCGACGTCGCCGACGGGTCGCTGTTTCAGTATCCAGGTCTTGTTGCCGCTCATGCGCGTCCTCCCTTCGATTAATCGGGATGACCGTAGACCCGCGTTACGCGCGGGACTAGCGGGCCGCTTCGACGAGGTCGCGCCGCATCAGATAGGCGATGTCGTTCTGTTGGAAGACGTCGACATAGTCGGAGAGGATAAGGGCGATCTCCGGATGGGCCTGCGCGGTCTCAAGCCATAGGGGCGAGCGATGATCGAGGATCACGAGATCGATCGGCCGCGCGCGCAGATCCGCCGCCTTTCGGGCAAGCGCCGCGTCGATCAGTTCGGCGTATCGGCGCTGGTCTTCGGCGGTGGCGATCGGGAACCGCCATTGGGCGTAAGCCGGAAGAAAGTCCGCCGTGTCCCGTTCGCGCCAATCGGCTCCAATGGTGCGGGCGAGCGGATTGCCGGCGGCGATGTCGGGGCTGATCACCACCATCGTCGGTCTCTGCTTGATTGCGACGATCGTCGCGGCGGCGTGATGCGCGGCCCTGGGCGACCAGGGGCCGAGGCGGCCCGAAAGAGCGAAGAAACCGGGGCCGACCAATGCGACCGCCGCAATCAGAAGGGCTTTGCGGCGCGTCAAGTCCGCGCCCGCGGCGATCGCCGCCAGAACGCCGCAGGCTGCGACGAATGCGGGGAGGGCGTGATAGGGCCAGCCCTTGCCGCTGAGGACATAGCTGATCGCGAAACCGAGCGCAGCGAGCGCGAAGACGTGGGCGGCGGGCGTTTGCATCTTCCAAAGCCGCGATAGCGCGAGCCCACCGACGATCGCCGGACCGATGGCGAGGACCGCGTACCAAACCAATTCCGCGAACGGCCGCCGGGCCGGCATATAAAGCTCGGCCATGAGCGGCAACACGTTTCTGAGATAGTCTGGATACAGCAGAATCGCGGCCGCGCCATAGCCGATGACAACGGCCGAAGCAGCTAAAATCTCTCTTAGAAACATGAATTTAAGCAAGTGCTGGTGGAACGCGGCCCAGAGGATCGGCAGGCCGAGTCCGAGGGCGTAATAGGGCTTCACCACCATGATCACGGCGCCGCAGAGCCCGGCGAAGACCGGGATCCATCGGGCGGGCTGGTAAGCCCCGTCCCTCGACAAACGGGCAGCGATCAGGGTGAGGAAGGGCGTTGCCCCAATGATGCCGACCTGTTCGCGTTGGGCGAATTCCGCTGGCGAGGCGAGGAGGAGGGCGGCGGCCATCGCCGAGATGAAGACGGCCCGGCCGCCAGCGCTCCAAAGCTCCGCGTCCCGAAGGATTTTGGAGGTGAGCCACAGAGACGCCGCGGCGAACGCAAAGACCCCGCCGCTGGTCCAAACCTCGGCGCGAAGGCCGGTGACGCGCTCGAGGGCGACCGCGGGCAGATACAGCCAGACCGAAAAAGGCGGATTGCTTTCCCAAACATCGACATATAGCCGCTCGCCGTCCCACATGCGGTGGCCGACGGAGATGAGCCAGCTCACGTCCGTGCCGTGAAATCCCAAGGGGCTGCAGAGAACCATGGCCAGCGCGAAGACGCCGGCCACCGCGAAATGTCGTCGATGGTCGGCCGACATCGAGACGAGCGGAAAAGCGCGGCGCAGCGCGGCGGCGGTTTGATCGGTCATCGGGCGGCCTTGTAAACGCGCCGCCGTTAACATGGGCTTTCAGGTCGCGATCTTCGGCCGGCCGCGGGTTGACAAGCCGGGGGAAAACCCGATCGACCCTTTCCAAGGCGCGCCGCGGACGCGCCAAGGAGCCCCGTCCATGCCCACCGCCCCGATCGACGACAAAAGCCACCTCTATCTGGTTGACGCCTCGGGCTACATTTTCCGCGCCTATCACGCGCTGCCGCCGCTCACTCGGAAGTCCGACGGCCTGCCTGTCGGCGCGATCTCGGGCTTCTGCAACATGCTCTGGAAGCTCTTAGAGGAGCTCAAGGGCCCCGATCGGCCCACCCACTTCGCCTGCGTCTTCGACAAGGGCAGCTATACGTTCCGGAACGATTTATATAGCGAATACAAAGCGAACCGAGAGGCTCCACCCGAGGACCTGCGCCCTCAGTTTCCGCTGGTCCGCGAGGCGGCGGTCGCTTTCGGAACGCCCGCCCTCGAAATGGAGGGTTATGAGGCCGACGACTTGATCGCCACATATGCCCGTATCGCCGAGGAGGCCGGCGCCCGGGTCACCATCGTGTCCTCGGACAAAGACTTGATGCAGCTTGTGACCGAGAAGGTCTCGATGCTCGACACAATGAAGAACAAGACGATTTCGTTCGACGAGGTGCGCGAGAAGTTCGGGGTCGCACCAGATAAGGTCGTGGATATCCAGTCCCTCGCCGGCGACAGCGTCGATAATATTCCCGGCGCGCCGGGCATCGGGATCAAAACGGCGGCTCAGCTCATCGAAGACTATGGCGATGTTGAAAGCCTCCTCGATCGCGCGGAGGAGATCAAACAGCCCAAGCGCCGCCAGACGCTGATCGACCACGCGGAAAACATTCGTCTTTCTAAAACCTTGGTGACGCTGAAACGCGACGTGCCGGTGGAAACGCCGATCGAAGCGCTCGCCGTCGCCGACCCTGACCCCGACGATCTCTTGCCGTTTCTCGAGCGCATGGAATTCCGCACGATCACCAAACGCGTGCGCGACACGTTGGCGCTCGAAGGGGCGGTTGAGCCCGAGGTCGAAGCAGCCGGGTTCGATCGATCGGCGTACGAAACTGTGACCGATATGGCGGCGCTGACCCGGTGGATAAAGGCGGCGCGCGATGTTGGATATGTCGCCGTCGACACGGAGACGAGCGGGCTGGACGCCGTGGCCGCCCAACTGGTGGGCATCTCGCTCGCTATCCGCCCGAATGAAGCCTGCTATATCCCGGTCCAGCATGTGGACCCAGGGGGCGAAGGCGACCTTCTCAGCCGCCGCGAGCGGCCCGAACAACTCCGCATGGACCCCGTAATCGACGCGGCT
>CAYYNG010000123.1:0-6078 GCA_964472435.1 uncultured Hyphomonadaceae bacterium
CGAACGGCTTCATGATGAATTCGTTCGCCCCGGACCGGATCGCCTCGGAAATGTGCTCGGCGTCGTTCTCGGTCGAGCAGAAGACGACGATCGGGCTATCGCCGCCGGCCTCGCGCCGAAGCGCGCGCAGGAAATCGAGGCCGTTCATGACCGGCATGTTCCAATCAAGCAAAACGGCGTCCGGCATGGATTTTCGACACGTCTCCAAGGCTTCAGCCCCATCAGCCGCTTCGATCGTATCGAAATTCAAGTCCTGGACAATTCGGCTCGCCACTTTTCGCACGACGCGAGAGTCGTCAACGATGAGACAGCGTTTCATCCTTTTCGCCCTTTCGGCCCTCGGGGAGACATCGGAATGTGCCCCGGAGGGGGTTAACAAATCGCTCGCGTCAGGCGCCTGCGCGCACGCCGATGGCGCTAATCAGGATCTCGCCGCCGGCCGGCGCAGGCGCCGCTTTCAGCTCGGCGCCGAGGTCCTCCGCCAAGAGCTTAGCGAAGAGGGGTTGAACGGTTTGCGGCGACCATCCCTCCTCCGGCTCGCCGCCGCCGAGGGTCGCTGCGGTCTCTGGCCGGATTTTGGCGCGCTCGCCCTTGGCCGCAACCTTTATGGAGAGCCTGCCGCCCGCGTCCTCGGTCGCCACTTGAACCGTCCCGCCGAAGGGCAGGCTGTCGATCCCGATCATCACCAGGTTCATCATTAAGCGGGCATGGGCGAAGCTGAAATAAGACGCTTGATGGTCCCATTCGATTTTGTGGTCCTTGTAGGTCGCCGCGAACGCCTCTGTTTTTTGCTTCGCTTCATGAATATCGGCGGCGGTGTGCGAGAGCCCTTGGGAACCGAAAGCGTAGCGGAGGAACATCAAACGGTCGTAGCCGTCCTTCGCCCCGCGTTTGAGGATTTCCTCCGCCGATGCGCGGGTCGCCTCGTCGGTCGTCTCCTCCATGAATTCGAGGGCATGGGACACAGACGTCACACACGGGCTGAAATCGTGGCAGACGCGCGACGCGATGAATGCAGTCAGATGCAGGGGATCGATCATGTAACGGCCTCTTTTGCCTGACGCGGTTCTACCTGATTCGACCCCCGGAGCGGGGCCAATGATCGCCCGAACTACGAGGGTCAACGCTTGGCTTGCCAGCCGCCGCTATCGCGCATCACGAATTGGCCCGACGGCGCATTGTCGATCTGACGCTCGCCGGTAACCCGCGCGACCTGTTCGACCGTAGCGCCTGTCTCCTCGGCGAGGCGGGCATAGGCGGCGCGCCGCAGGGCGTTGATCTCCTCGACCTTTCGCGTTTCCGCAGCCGACGCCCCGCCGACCACGCCAAGATAGCCGTCGATCCGCTCGCCGACCGCGCCGCGCGCTTTCGCGGCCTCGATCACGGGGTCGCCGGCCGACGCCGCCGGGGCGGCCGCAACAACGCCGAGGGCGAGGACTAGGATCGTGAAGAGGCGTTTGAAAGCAGCCATGTCGGCCTCCTTATCGGCCAGCGTAAAGACTAGAAGAGATCTGGGTTTTCCGCGATGAGTTCTTCGACTTCTTTCTCAAGGATCACCCGAACCGTTTGATCGATGGTGACGTTGAGGTTAATCGTTATCGGCTCGTCCGGCGCAGCCACTTTGACCGTCGGCGTGCAAGCGGCGAGAACGCCGACTGCGAAGATCGGAATAGCGGCGCGCATATCTGATCCCTCCATGCTCGGCATCTACATCACCTGATCGGCTTTGAACGTCAATTGAACACGGGCGCCGCGCATCATTCATCTCTCGCCCGCCCTTCCTCGGTTTGCGCCGCGACAGCGTCGACAAGCCAGTCGCTGCCCAGCGCGCGTTGGCCTGACTGGAGTAGCGCCGCCAGTTCGGAGTCGAGCCGCACATTGAACGCGAAGACCTGACCGTCGAGGACATCGGCGTTGCGCCCGACCAAGCGGGCCGTGATCGCCATCTCCCCGGTCAGACTGCCGTCGGCGCCGATTTCCATAACGGTGAATTCGAAATCCTTGAGGGCGCGCAGGGACGCGGCGGCGTAGGGGTTTTGCTGAGCGGCGACGTCCGCCGCCTGGTCGGCGGCGGCTCCGGTGTAGCGCATCACGCCGCCCGCTTCCGCCGCCGCCAAACGGGCGTCGCGGACATAAATCACCGGTCCGACGATATCGACCGGGAACACGCCGCTCAGCTGCGCGTCCGCTTCGAGATCCGGGATCTCGAAGATCTCTATCAGTTGAGAGAGTTCGATGTCCGACGCCCGGATCGTTAAGCGCTCCCGGTCGCCGAACAACGTCCAACGGGCCGGTGCGACCCTTAGCTCGCCCCCCGCAAATGGCCAGCGGGCGGACTCCAGCTGCGCCTCGTCCGGTCCGAGAAGCTGAAACCGAATGATCCCGTCTTGCAAAGGCACGCCGAGATCGATCTCGTCGATCGAGACCGTTTGTCCAGGACCTGTCTTGAGGCCGATCACATCGGTCACGGCGATTTCGCCGTTAACGCCCTCGACGGTCCCTAGGCGAAACGTGCTGAAGCCGAGATCTTCAACGATGACGGTCGCCTCGCCCGAGACCTCGCCCCGCCGGATCGCGAAATTGGCGCTCGCCGTCAGCGCTCCGCGCGCGTCGTTCAACACGCCGCGCACCTGATCGGACAAATCCGTCGGCTGCAGCCCGCCCGGCGAAAAGGAAAGCCGTTCCGTCGCAAGCCGCGCCGTCCCATCGAGGGCGCTCAGGTCGACGTCAAGGGTCGCCTGCGCCACCAACGTTCCCGAATTCGCAAGCTTCAAGGGACCGAACAGCCGAACGCGGCCGTCCGAAAGCTCCCCCGACAGGTCTGCGAGGATCGGTTCATAGAGCGGATCGTCGTTGAGGTCGGAGATCTCCAAACCTTCCGTCTCAGCGGTGGCTGTCAGGCCGTCATCGTCGAGCCGCCCCCTTAGAATGAGCGCGGAGGCCGCCACGTCCGCGGGCACAAGCGCGCCGCCGAGGGACAGGTCGGAGAAATCGGCCGACACATCGATCGGCCCTCCAGAGGCCGATAGCCGCAGCATCGGCCGCTCGCTCACCAGGACGGCGTCCCGCCCGCCGGTGACGATGGGAAGCTCAAGCCGGCTTGCGTCGAAGCCTGCGGTCAATCCATTCCCCGCCCGCCAATCGAGCACGCCGTCGGCGAGGGACAGCCTCCCGGTCGTCTCGGCCGCCGAAAACGGCAGATCGACGTCTCCGAGCCGAAGGCGGCCGCCGGGCGCGCCGTTCCTCTCTTGAATGAACCGCCCCTGTTCCGGGCAGACCGCGAGTCGCACGGGCTCCAGGCGATTGACGCCATAGGCGAGCCCTTCCGTCATGAACCCCAGGCAGTCGGCGCTGCGTGTCTGGACGCGCCAACCGCCGGCCCCGCTCGCGGCCTCGACGCCGCCGAAGAGCCGCGTCCCGCGCACCTCGATCCCCGAGACCATGCCGTCGAAGCCGATTTCTCCGACCGAGAAGGCGCGCGCGGCGGCTGGATCCCGGAAGAAGCCGGCTTCCGACATCGACATCGAAACCGACGCGCCGCCCGCCCGCCAAGGCTTGAGTTCGACGCCCCTCGCCGCGACGTCGATCACATCGTCGCCAAGCTCAAGACGATCGAGCACGAAGGCGAGATCCGGCCCGCCGCCGCCCTTCATGCTAAAGGCTCCGGACAGGGCGACGCGGCGAGGGTCGAGCCGCAGCCATGGCTGACCCGAGGGCGGCTCCACCGACACCGTCAAACCGGACGCCGCTTCGATCAGAAGGGGGCGCGTCGCTGAAAGCCGCCAGTCGGCCGCGGCGTCGACGACGACCTCGGCGTCGACGCCGGTCATGAACGACCCCGCCGCCCGAGCCAGCGCCGAACGCCGCGCCGCCGCGTGCCCGACGAAGGGATTGGGCGCGTCGACCACGGACAAGAGCGGCGCAAGCCCTTCGCTTGATATCGTCGCATCCTCGATAAGGACGGAGAGCCGGGCCCGCGCTTCTTCCATCGCCGTCACGGCGACGTCGGCCGCAAGGCTGCCAACCCCGACGCCGCCATAGGGTGTTGTGATATTTGCGGCATCGAACACAATCGGCCCGCCGATCGCGTCTCCATCGCGGGCGATGTCCGCACGCACTTGCAGGGCGCTCAGCCGGCCGCCGGGAAACGCCGCCGCGGCGGCGCGGAGGTCAAGAACGCCTCCCTCGAAAAGGCTCAGCCAGCCGGCCGCCGACGGATCAAGACCGGCCATCGCCGCCTCGCCAAAACCCGCGATGTCTTCGGCGCTATAGTCGCCGTAACGGGCGGCGGCTGCGCGGCCTCGCCAGGACGCTTGAATGGGACCGGCTCCGTCTGTCACGTCGCCGCTTAGAACAAAATCGGACAAAGAAACGCCGGGCAGTGCGAGGTCTTCCACCGTGACGCCGAGCCGTCCGGACGCGGACCCGTCTTCGAGATCGAGCTCAACCCGTCCATCGCTCCAGCGAACGCGAAAATCTCCCCTGTGGAGCTCGGCCGGGGTCAATTCGATGCGAACGCGACCATCCTCGGGAAAGGCCCCTTCAAGCTCCGCCTCGCCGCGCAGGATGCCCGCGTCCGTGTCTATAAAGAACCGGCCGGCGACGATCTCCAGGGCGGGAATGGGGCCGCTGGCGCCCTCGCTCGGGCCGTCGGAGGCGCCTTGCAAAAGATCATCAAGTCCGTAGAACCCAAGGCCTCCGTCTCGAAACTCAGCCCGGACGGTTGGCTGATCCAGCCGGACGCGGTCGATCGACGGCGCGAAGAGAGACGGCCAAGAGAGATCGACCGCAATCGCGTTCGCTTCGAAAGGCGCGCCGGAGGACGTTGCGACGACCAATTGCGAGGCCTCCACCCGGCCGAAGTCAAGGCGGTTCAGGCTAATCCGGCAGTCGAGATCGCGGCCATCGCACCATGCCCCCAGAGCGAGGCCCGCGAGCGGCAAGCGAAACATCCAGACAATCGCCAAAAGCGCGACAAGCAAAGCGCCTCCGCCGCCCGCAACCCAGGCCGAACGCCGCGCCCATGACGCGCTCATGATTTCAGCTCCGCCGACAAACGCATCCCTGGCTTGTTTCTTGCGAGACTGTCTATACTAATATGGCTCCGAGGGTCGAGCGAGAGCCGGCGGGCGCTTCCGTTGATCTCGTTAAGCGGGGCTGAACATGCTTGGGCCTAAACAGAGGGCCGAATAAGTAGAGTGAGGCCGCTGAATGCAAGAAAAGTCGGGTCGGCGACTGTCTTACGGCTTACGCAGCGGGTTCGCTGCGATCGCAATCATCATATCGGGCGTAACGGCCGGGGGGCTCGTGGCCCTTGACGGGCGACGCGCCGAGACGACCCAACCCGTCGAGCTGGCGGCCGAGACCCCCGATTCCCGTCCGACGCCGGTTTTGTTCTCCACCATGCTCACCGATCATCTGCCCGCCCGCGCCGTTGTCGAGCGCGAGGGCACGCTGCGTCGCAACAGCACCTTGATCGACACCTTGGAGGCTTTGGGCGCGGAACGGCGCGAGGCCTACGCCGCCGTTCAAACCTTCTTCGACCAAGACCTCCTCGACGCACGGCGGCTTCGCGCGGGTTTGAAAGTGATCGCAACCTTCGAGACGACCGACGAGGGCGAACACTTGGACGCGCTGGTGATCAAACCGGATGCCGAACGCTCCCTGATCGCGAAACGGTCCGGCGGGGACTTTTTCGGGGCGGAGCTCAGCGCGAAATTGTCGCCGACGATCCGCCGCATCGAGGCGCCGATCGAGACCAGCCTTTACGAAGCGGCGCTCGCCCTCGGCGCGGAAGACCAGCAAGTCGTCGACTTCGCCGGAATTTTTGCTTTCGATGTCGATTTTCAACGCGAGATCCATCCCGGCGATCGGTTTGAAATCGTGTATGAAGCGTTCGTCGACGAACGCGGCCGGCAGATGCGAACTGGCGAAGTGCTCTACGCCGCCCTGGACGGGCGCGCCAGCACACGCGATTTCTATCGCCACACGCCGAGCGACGACGACGTCCCCGCTTATTTCGACAGGTCCGGCGAGAGCGCCACCCGCTTTCTGATGAAAACGCCGATCAACGGAGCC
>CAYYNG010000124.1:0-6070 GCA_964472435.1 uncultured Hyphomonadaceae bacterium
GGCCCTACCAGATGCGGACGCGATCGACCGGCGGCAGATAGAGGGCGTCGGCATCAGAGACGTCGAACGCGGCGTACCAGGCGTCCATGTTCCGGATAAGGCCGTTGACGCGGAGGTGGATAGGACTGTGGCGGGCGGTCAGCACCCGCCGCCGCAGGGCCGACTCCGTCGGCTTCGAGCGCCGCGCCTGCGCCCGGCCGAGGAAAAAGCGTTGCGGACCGGTATAGCCGTCGAGGACAGGGGCGCGCGCACCATCGAGCGAGCGGATATAGGCCTCGTAAGCGACGGTCGCTCCGACAAGGTCGCCGATGTTTTCGCCGAGCGTGCGGCGGCCGTTCACGTGTAAACCGGGCAGGGGCTCGTAGGCGTCGAACTGCGCCGCCAGGCGATCGGCCAGCGCGTCGAACGCGGCGCGGTCGGCATCGGTCCACCAATTCCGCAGAGCGCCGGTGGCGTCGTATTTCGAGCCCTGGTCATCAAAGGCGTGGGCGATCTCATGGCCGATGATGGCGCCGATCGCGCCATAATTCACAGCGGCGTCGGCGTTAGGGTCGAAGAGCGGCGGCTGGATGTATCCCGCCGGCACGAAGATCTCGTTGCGCGTGGGGCTGTAGAAGGCGTTGACCGCCTGGGGCCCGCGGGACCATTCGCCCCGGTCGACCGGCGCGCCGAGGCGCTCGACGGCGCGCGCCCGACTTGCGATGCGCAGCCGTTTTACGTTGCCGACGAGGTCGCCGGGATCGATCTCGATGCCGGAATAGTCCCGCCAGACGTCCGGATAGGCGATTTTAGCTTCGAGATTGGCGAGCTTGGCCTGGGCTTCCGCCCGCGTCGCTTCGGTCATCCAGTCCAGGGTCTCGATCCGGGCGGCGAAGGCGGCGCGGATATGGCCGACCATGGCTTCGACCTCGGCCTTCGCTTCGTCGGAGACGTACCGTTCGGCGTAAAGCCGGCCCACCGCGTGTTCGAGCCGATCGTCCACGAACCGCACGCCCCGCTCCTCCCGGTCGCGCCGGGCCTCGAGCCCTTTCAGCGCGCCGCCGAAAAAAGCGAAGTCCGCCGCGTCGATCTCCGCGGGGAGATACTGGGCGTTCGCGGTGAGGTAATGGAACGTCAGATACGCGCGCCAGGTCTCGGCCGGGGTCTCGGCGAAGAGCGCTGCAAGCTCCGGAAAGGCCGACCATTCGCGAACGATCACGCGATCAGCCTCCCCGAACCCGGCGGCTGCGAGATAGTCGGCCCAAGGGAAACCTGGGGCGCGGGTTCTGAGCTTGTCGAGCGGGATCGGATTATAGGTCCGCGAAGCGTTGCGCCGGTCCGCCCCGCTCCACTGGACCCGCGCCATTTCGCGCTCGAGCTCGAACACCGCCTCGGCGAGGCGCTCGGCCTCGGCGACGCCCGCATGGCCGAGCATGGTTGCGATATGGGCGCGGTAGGCGGTCCGGATCCGATCCGGCCGCGCGCCGCCGCGGAGATAGTAGCTGCGATCGGAAAGGCCGAGCCCCGATTGGGTCGCCCAAAGCGCCCGACGATCCGGCGCGCGGCGATCGACGGAGACATAGGCGGCGAACGGACCGGTGAGCCCCAGGGCCGGGTCCGCCATCACCCGCGCGATTTCCCGGCGGGTCTTCAGCCGCCGGATCCGGTCGAGATCCGCTTGGATGGGGGAGAAACCCAACGCCTCGACGCGGCCAAGGTCGACAAAGCTTTGATAGAGGTCGCGAATGCGCTGCTCGTCGCTGCCCGGGGCGAGCGGCCGGGTTTGCAGCTCGGCGATGATCTCGGCGACCTGCGCCCGGGCCGTGTCGCGCAAGCTGGACAAGACGCCCGCCCGGGAGCGATGGGGCGGGATCTCCGCTGTCGCGAGCCAGCCGCCGTTCGCAAACTCAAAGAAATCGTCGCCAGGCCGGACCGAGGCGTCCAAGGTCGAGAGCGGAACGCCCCAATCGCCGAAGACCGGCGCCGGCGCGGCAGGGCCGAGCAGGCCGCCGAGACCGGTATTGGCCGCGAGCGCGGTGGCGGACACGGAAAAGAGCAGCGCGCCGCCGGCGATCGCCCGTCTCCATTTCAACCGCTTGGCCATTCCGCCCGCTTTCCGCCATTGAATCTACACACTTCTAAATGGGCCGCGCCCACTTAAAGACACGTAAAGATTAATCACGGGAAACGGAGCGGCCAGACGCCTAGCGCTGGCACATGCGGCAATAGAAGCTCGACCGGCCCGATTGCACGATCCGTGTGATATCCTCGCCACATTCGGGGCAGGGCCGGCCAGCCTGATCGTAGACCCGGAAGCTGTGCTGAAAGTAGCCGAGGGCGCCGTCGGCGGCCGCAAAGTCGCGCAAGCTGGACCCGCCAGCGTCGATGGCCTCGGCGATCACGGTATTGATCGCGGGCGCAAGCCGGGCCGCCCGCGCGCCCGGGACGGTTTTCGCCGTGCGGCGGGGCGAGATCCGCGCCCGGTGCAGCGCTTCGCACACATAGATGTTGCCGAGGCCGGCGACGACCGACTGGTCGAGGAGCGCCGCCTTGATGGGCGTCGCGCGCCCGGCGAGGGCCTCATTCAGATAGGCGGGGGAGAACCCGTTGGTGAGCGGTTCCGGGCCAAGGCCCTTGAGGCGCGGATAGTCGGCGATGTTCGGCGTCGGCCAAAGCTCCATAAAGCCGAACCGCCGCGGATCGTTGAACGTCACCAAGGCACCGCCTTCGATTCGCAGGACGACGTGGTCGTGCTTCGGGTCGTCGCCCGGATCGAAGGCGAATTCGCCCAGCGCGCCGCTGTTCACCGAGAACCGGCCGGACATGCCAAGGTGCATGATCAAGGTCTCGTCGGTGCTAAGCTCGGCGGTCAAAAACTTCGCGCGACGGCCGAGCCGCTTGACGATCGCGCCCTCGATGCGCTGGGCGAACCGCGGGGGGAACGGAAAGCGCAGATCGGGCCGCCGGACTTGGGCCGCGAGGATCCGCCGCCCCTCCATCGCGGGCGCCAATCCGCGGCGAACCGTCTCGACTTCGGGCAATTCGGGCATAAGACGGCATATAGGTCTTTCGCCAATCCCCCGCTATGGTCCCGCGCATGTCCGCAAGAACCGATGAAAAAGCAACGGTCTCATTCGGTTTCGAAGAGGTCGCCCCGGCCGAAAAAACCGCCCGGGTCAAGGGCGTCTTCCGCTCCGTTGCGAGCCGCTATGACCTGATGAACGATCTGATGTCGGCCGGCGTCCACCGCATCTGGAAGCGCAACACGATCAGCCGCCTCAACCCCCAGCCGGGCGAACGGCTGGTCGATGTCGCCGGCGGCACCGGGGATCTCGCCAAAGCGTTTCTGGCGCGCGCGGACGCCGCGGCGCGCCGGCGCGGACTTGGTGAAACCGCCACCGCGGTCGTCTGCGACATTAATGACGCCATGCTGGACGCCGGCCGGAAACGCCGCGACCTCGCCCAATACACAGGTCGGATCGAATGGGTCTGCGGCGATGCACAGGCCCTCCCGTTTCCCGACCGGCGGGCCGACGCGGTCACCATCGCGTTCGGCATCCGAAACGTCGCCGACCGGGCGGCCGCGCTCGCCGAATTCCGCAGGATCCTCAAGCCCGGCGGCCGGCTGGCCGTGCTCGAATTCTCGCACATGACCGCGCCGATGCTGCAGCAAGCTTATGACGCCTACTCGTTTAACGTGATCCCGGCCATGGGCGGGCTCGTCGCAGGGGATCGGGAGAGCTATCAATACCTCGTTGAGTCGATCCGGCGGTTTCCAAGTCAAACGGACTTCCGAGCGGAAGTCGAAGCGGCGGGCTTTTCCCGCGTGTCGGTGACGAACTTCACTGGCGGGGTCGCCGCGTTGCACTTTGGGTGGGCGATTTAGTGTTCGCGGCCATCGCCGATACGTGGCGGCTGATGCGGGCCGGCGCAGCGCTCGCGCGCCATGACGTCGTCTTTCCTGGCGAATACCAAAAGCGGATCCCCGCGCCGGCCCGCCTCGTGGGGCGGACGCTGCGCCTCTTCGGCGGCGGCGCGCGGGGCCGGCCTGGCGAGCGAATGGCGAAGGCGCTGGAACGGCTCGGCCCCGCCTACATCAAGATGGGCCAGTTCCTGGCGACGCGGCCGGATCTCTTCGGGGTCGAAGTGACCACCGATCTCGGCCGCCTGAAAGACAAGCTCGCCCCCTTTTCGATGGTGAAGGCGAAAGCCGCGCTTGAGGTTGAGTTCGAGAACGCCGCGCCGCCGGTCTCCTTTGACGGTCTTGGCGAGCCGGTGGCCGCCGCCTCCCTCGCCCAGGTCCACAAGCTTGAGACCGAAGACGGCCCCCGCGCGGTGAAGATCCTCCGCCCCGGCGTCGAGCGGCGCATCGGGCTGGAACTCAGGGCCATGAAACGGGCCGCCCGGTCGATCGAACGGATCTCCGCCGACAGCCGGCGGCTCGAGCCCGTCGCCTTTGTCGAGACCATCGCCCGGTCGATGGAGAAAGAGCTCGATCTTCGCCTCGAAGCCGGCGCAACGGACGAGCTTCGCGATCGCAGCCTGAAAGACGGGTTCTATATCGTACCCGCTGTCGACTGGTCGCGAACCAGCCGGCGGGTGTTGACCACCGAATGGATCGCCGGCGCCTCGCTCACCGCCCCAGGCGCACTCGACGGGGCCCATGTCGACCGCAAAGCGATCGCCAACGCCGTTACGCGCGGCTTCCTCTCCCATGCGATCAAGCACGGCGTTTTCCACGCGGACATGCACGAGGGGAACATGATCGTCACGCCGGAGGGGCGGCTGGCGCTCGTCGACTTCGGCATTATCGGCCGGATCGGCATGCAGGAGCGGCGCTTCCTCGCTGAGATCCTGTGGGGCTTCATCCGGCGCGATTACATGCGGATCGCAGAGGTGCATTTCGAAGCGGGCTACGTGCCGGCCGATCGGTCGGTGGGTGATTTCGCCCAGGCGCTGCGCTCGGTGGGCGAGCCCATCCATGGCAAAGATGCGAGCGCGGTGTCCATGGGCCGGCTTCTCCTGCAGCTCTTCGACTACACCCACACCTTCGGGATGCATCTGCGGCCCGAACTGGTCCTTCTCCAAAAGACCATGGTGCAGGTCGAAGGCGTCGCGCGGACCATCGACCCCGGCCACGATATCTGGACGGCCGCCGAACCCATTGTCAGCGACTGGATCCGCACCGAATTCGGCCCCGCGGGCGCGGCGAAACTCGCCGTGCGCCAAGCCCGCGAGGTCGGCGACCGGCTGAAACGCTTGCCCGAGGTGATGGACAAATTGGAGGCCGCGCTCGACGAACGGGCGGCGACGACGCCGGCGCGGCCCGGCCCCCGTGTGCGCTTTGCGCCGTGGTGGGGGTGGTTTCTCTTCTGGCTGCTGCTCGCCGCGTTCGGCCTCGCCTACACGGCGATCTTGGTCGAGGGCTAGCGGGCGGCCGCGGTTACAACCGCCCGAGCGCATCGTTTTCTTCAGGTTTCCGTGCCATATAGACTGCAAACTACACCAAGACGGGTGACATGGACGGCCAGCGCATCCTCCTGATCATCGGCGGCGGCATCGCCGCCTATAAAAGCCTTGAGCTGATCCGCCTTCTCAAAAAGCGCGGGATAGAGAGCCGCTGCATCTTGACCAGGGCGGGCGCCGAATTCGTCACGCCCCTGTCGGTCTCCGCCCTTTCCGGCGAGAAGGTGTTCACCGAGCTCTTCGACCTCACCAGCGAAGCGGAGATGGGGCATATCGAGCTCTCGCGCTCGGCTGATCTCGTGGTCGTCGCGCCGGCGACCGCGGACCTCTTGGCCAAGGCGGCGAACGGCCATGCGAACGATCTCGCGTCCACCGCTCTGCTCGCGACCGATAAGCCTGTTTTGATGGCGCCGGCCATGAACGTGCGCATGTGGCTGCATCCAGCCGTCCAACGGAATGTTCAAACGCTGATCGCCGACGGCGTCGCCGTGATGGACCCCGACGAGGGCGCGATGGCCTGCGGCGAATTCGGCCCCGGCCGATTGCCGGACGTCGAGCGGATCGCCGAGGCGATCGAGGCGGCCCTTAATCCAAGCCGGCCGCTCGCGGGCCGCCGCCCAGTCGT
>CAYYNG010000125.1:0-6069 GCA_964472435.1 uncultured Hyphomonadaceae bacterium
ACCAGTGACCCCTACGATGTCAACGTAGTGCTCTACCGCTGAGCTAACCGCCCGGATTTACGAGATGGGTTGGATCGGCTTTTGTGGCCGGTCTGTCAAGCGGGGTTACGCCGCCAGAACCCGTTCGACCTCTTCGACGATCTCGCGCAGATGAAACGGTTTCGACAAGACCTTCGAGCCGGCCGGGGTCGGCGTGCCGGACGAGAGCGCGACGGCGGCGAACCCGGTGATGAATACGATCTTCATCGCCGGATCGAGCTCCGCCCCTTTCCGAGCCAGTTCAATCCCGTCCAGGCCCGGCATGACGATGTCCGTCAGGAGAAGATCGAACACTTCGCGCTCCAGCGCCTCGAGGGCGCCTCGGCCGTCCTCATGGTCGTGCACTTCGTGCCCGGCGCGCTTCAGGGCCGCCGCCAAGAACGTGCGCAGCGAGTGATCGTCCTCGGCCAACAGAATCTTTGTCATGGACAGCCCTCGCCGCTGAGAATCGCCTTTTAACACATAGAGCCAGCAAGCGGTAAATCCGTTATGAACAGAGCAGCGCTTGACGCCGGCCTCCGGGCTCGGACCATAGGCGGATGAAACGAGACGCCCCGCCGCCGCACGACGCCGAGCCGCCCGCTTACCGCCTGCGACGGCCGGCGACCGCGACGGCGCCCGTCGTTTTTTCGTCCCCCCACAGCGGATCCGTCTATCCGACATCCTTCGTCAGCGATTTGAGAGTGCCGCTGATCGATCTGCGGCGGACGGAGGATGCGTTTGTCGACGAGCTCTTCGAGGACGCGCCGTCCTTGGGCGGGGTCCTGATCGACGCCCGCTACGGCCGGGCTTATGTCGACCTCAATCGCGCCGATCGCGAGCTTGATCCCGACATGTTCGCCGACGGCCCGCCCCGTCCCTTCGCCGCGGGCGGCGCGCGCGTGGCGGCGGGCCTCGGGTGCTTGCCGAAAATCGCAGCAGGAGGCGAGCCGATCTATTCGCGCCGCCTCTCCGCAGCGGAAGGCGAGCATCGCTTGAGGGTCGTCTATGACGCTTACCATGCCGGCCTCGCAAGCGAGCTTGGCGCGCTGAAATCCCTTTGGGGCGAGGCGGTGCTGATCGATTGCCACTCAATGCCCTCGATCCAGCCGGGGCGCCGCGCCCTTCCAGACATCGTGCTGGGCGATCGGTTCGGCTCAAGCTGCGAGCCGTGGCTGACAAGCCTGTTGGAAGGCGCGTTCCGAGATCTGGGGCTGACAGTGGCGCGCAACGCGCCCTATGCCGGCGGATATACGACCCGGCGCTACGGCCGCCCGAAAAAACGGGTTCAGGCGATCCAGATCGAGATCAACCGCGCGCTCTACATGGACGAGCCCCGCGTCACGCGAGGATCGGAATTCGACACGGTGAGGGCGCTGATCCAAGAGGTGTGCGCCCGAGCGATCGATTTCGTCGCCGACGCGTCCGCCGGCGCGGCGGCGGCGGAATAGCCCCCGAAATAAAAGGCCGCGTCCCGAGGGACGCGGCTAGTTATAAGGGAGGAAACGCCGAAACGGCGTCTGCACAACGTGCAGTCCCCTACCTATGCTGCAGCGCAAAAAATTACAAGGGTCGGGCTGCCGCATGTGCGAACTAGAACCTTTGGGCCCGGTTGCACGACTGAAAAGCGGCACACCATTTGCTCCCCAGGGATCAAACAATGCTGAAACGGGACAGATGGTCCAAAGCGTGGAGTGACCCATGGCCGATGAAACAGACCTGCATGTGGGCCGACGGTTAAGACGGCGGCGGCGGCTCTTGGGCATGACCCAGCAGGAGCTCGCCAATCTCGTCGGGGTTCGCTTTCAACAAATCCAAAAATACGAATGCGGCGCGAACCGAATGACCTCCTCTCGTCTCTACGACCTGTCGAAGGCGCTCAACGTCTCGGTGCAGTATTTTTTCGACGGTCTCGAGGCGCAAGACGCCCCCGGCAATCCCGCGAATGACGCTGAAGGCGTCGACGGCGACATCCTCTCGCAGAAAGAGACGCTCGAGCTCGTCCGCGCCTATTACCGCCTGGACGAACGGCCGCGGAAACGTCTCCTCGAGCTCGCGAAATCCCTGCAATCGGGAAATTCGGACGTCGCTTGATCGCCGCCCCTGAAGAGCGGTAGGCGGACATATGTCCGTTTCCCATCGCTCCACCGACCCAGACCACCTTGTCGCCTTCGCCGGTCAGCTGGCGAACGCCGCGCGCGAAGCGATCGCCCCGCATTTCCGTGCGCTAGTCGAGGTGCGCGGCAAGCCGAGCGATAAACCCGAACGAGGCTTCGACCCCGTCACCGACGCCGATCTGGCGGCGGAGCGGGCGATGCGCGAGCTGATTGCGGCGGAACGGCCCGCCGACGGCATCCGCGGCGAGGAATTCGAGGATGCGCCATCTCGCTCGGGCTGGACGTGGGTTTTGGACCCGGTCGACGGGACGCGCGCCTTCGTGGCCGGGTTGCCGGTTTGGACGACGCTGATCGGGCTCGTCGACGAAGCGAACGCCCCTATCATCGGGGTCATCGACCAACCGGTGCTCGGCGAGCGCTATCTCGGCTGGCCTGGCGGAGCGGCCCTTGAGACGGCCGCGGGCCAAAGGAGGATTTCGGTCTCCACCTGCGACGATTTGCGCGCCGCGGTGATTGCGACGACGGATCCGTTCATTCTCACAGCATCGGAACAGGGCGCGTGGACGCATCTGCGCCACACGGCACGGATCATCCGTTACGGCCTCGACGCCTATGGCTATGCGCGCCTCGCCGCCGGAACGATCGACCTTGTGGCGGAGACCGGCCTCGCCCCCCACGATGTCGCAGCCCTCATTCCGATTGTCCGCGGGGCCGGCGGCCTGGCCTGCGACTGGCGCGGCCGGCCTGCCACCGCGGCCGGAGGCCAAATCGTTTGCGCGGCGTCCGAACCGCTTCTGGACCAGGCCCTGCTCGCTCTGAAACGAAGCGCCGATTGACGGCCTATGGCGCGCTTCTTCGTAGGAATAGATACCAGGCCCCGGCGCCGCCATGGCGCGGATGGGCTTGCGCGTAGCCGGAGATAAGCGCCTTCGCCTCAGCCGTTTCAAGCCATTGAAGAAACCGGCGTCTCAAGACGCCCTCGCCCTGACGGCCTTTCCCCGTAATCACCAGCACCGTCCGCGCGCCGCGACGACGCTGAGCTGAAACGAACCCAGGGAGCGCGGCTTGCGCGGTTTCTTGGGTATGGCCGTGCAGGTCGAGGCTGGCTTCGATCTCCAACCGGCCGCGGCGGACGCGCCGGTCCGCGCCGCGGTCGGCCAGCGGGCCCTCCGGCGCTTTCTTAACCGCCTGCGTCAGCGCCGCGCCGAAAAGCCGACTCGCCTCCGCGCCATCCTCTTCATCGGTCCAGGGCCCCTGTTTTGAAACGCGCGCCCGATCCCCGATCGGCCGCACCGTACCGGCGACGCGGGCCCAGGCCCGCGCCTCAGCGGGGGTCAGCGGCCGTTTGGACATGATCGTTCGCGGCGACAGCCGGTGATGGGGCGGGGTCCCGGACCAGATGTTTGGGCAAAAGCGCCCACATCCGCCCGGCCGCGTTCACAGTGCCGGCCCGGCCGCCGGCCGCCGCGCCTGTGCCGAAATAGATATCGCCGCGCACCCGGCCCTGGATGGCTCCGCCCGTGTCTTGGGCGACCAAAACGCCCGACCAATCGCCGCCGAGGCCAGGCGCCCGGGTTTCGACGAAAAACGGGATGCCGAGGGGATGGAGGGACGGGTCCACCGCCATCGAACCGAGCGGCGTCAGCGGCACCGACAGCGCGCCCTCCGGACCGAGTTCGGGATCCCCGATCGGCTTTTCCTGAAAGAAAACGAAGCGAGGATTTGCGTTCAAGGCCTCGCGCAGCCGGCGCGGGCTCGCCTGGTCCATCCAGGCGCGAATGCCGGCCATGCCGGCGTTTGAAGGCGGGATCTCGCCGTTTCGGATCAGCCAGTTCGCCGTCGAGCGAAAGGGGTGGCCGTTATGGGCGGCGTACGCCGCGCGGACCGCCCGACCAACTGGAACCCGCAGGCGGCCCGAGCCCTGAAACATTAAGAAGAAAACGTCGGCCGGATGCGCATAGCCAAGCGCCCGGGCGGGGTCGGGACGGATCGCCGAACGAGGCGGATAGGGTCGCAATCGCCCGTCCGGCAGACGCTGAGCGGGGGCGAGCCCGCCTTCGCGGCCGAAGCGCGACGCGTCCGTTTGAACGAGATCCGCGGGAACGCCGGGCACGGCTTCTGTGAAGGGCGGGCTCGGCAGCCGCCGCGCCTCGATTTCAGGTTCATAGTACCCTGTAAATCGACCCTCGGAACCGTCGCCCGCGACCACGACGGGAACGAACAAGGCTTCAAAAATGATCCGGGCGCTGGCGGCGTTCTGCGCGACCTCTAGCGCGGCGCAGGCGGGGCTCCAATCCTCGACGCGTCCGCCATAGCCGACCCTTGCCGAGATCGGCGCCGTTGGAGACCGAGACGACCACGTTGCGCAGCTCCGCTTCAGAGCCTCGATCGCCGGCATCGGATCGACGCCCGCCCAGCCGGGCAAATCGGAAAAGGAAACGGGCGTCGAGGCCTGAGGGCCCGCCATCGGGGGCTCCTGAAGCTCCCGTGCGGACGGAGCCGGCGGCGCCACCGGCTCGACCACCTGCGGCGGAACGCAGCTAGCGACCAGGGCGGCGAGCGCCGCGAGCGGCCCGGGCCGCAATCTACACAGCGCGGACGCCTTAGTCCGCCTGTTCGACGTCATCGAGCAGCCAGTTGGGATCGTCGCTCGCAACGGGGCGCTTATAGGTCCAGATCTCCCGCGCCGACCGGGACCGGTTTCCATCGCTCAGCTCGGCTTCGTAGCGGACCGAAATCCGAGCGATGCCATCGGCCAAATCGGCGTCCTCGATGGCCGCCTTTTTGAGGCGGATGAGGCTGAAAGCCCCCTGGCCCGTCGTTTCTCTCTCGGTGATCGCTTCATCCCATGCGGCGAAAACGTCGTCGTCCAATAGCGGTCTTAGGGCCTCCCGGTCGCCCCGCGCAAAGGCGTCGACGATCATGCCGTACGCCGACTTGGCGCCGGCCAAAAATTCGTCGGTGTTGAAATCGCGGTCCTCGCGATGAATTTCCGCAAGCCCGCCCGCCCCCGGGCCCGTAAACGAAGGCGACCGCTCGGGGCTGGATGTCCGCCGCCCGTCGCCCGACGTCGCCGGCGCCGCCTCCCGGGACCGGCCCGAAGGCGGGCCGTCGTCCCGGCCCAGCGCGATGTAGAGGCGGCTCAACACGAACAAGGCGACAGCAGCGAGGATCAGGACTTCGATCAGGGGATTGCTCATAAAGGCTGGTTCATCAGATTGGTATTGCAACATATAGGGCGGAGCGCGGCGGCGCCAGGCGCCATTGCGTCTTGCGCTAGGGGCGTGTTACGGCGGGGCGGTCTCGACGTAGAGTGAGGATTTAATGGCGGAAGACACTACTGAACGCCCCGTTTCGTCGACTGTGTCACTTCGTGTCCTCGGGCAGTATGTGCGAGATCTCTCGTTCGAAAACCCGCGGCCGGGGCCGGTGAAGAGCCAGCCGAATATCGATCTTGGCATCGATGTAAACGTTATGACCCGCGACACAGCGACCGGCGTTCACGAAGTCTCCTTGAAAATGACGGCGAAGGCGAGCGCCGACGAGGCGACTCTGTTCATTTGCGAGCTCGACTATGCGGGGATTTTCCAGATCCAGGGCCTGTCCGCGCCGGAAACCGAAGAGGTCCTGCTGGTCGAATGCCCGAGGCTGCTCTTTCCTTTCGCACGGCGCGTGATCGCCGATCTGACCCGGGACGGCGGGCTGCCGCCGCTTTTAGTGGATCCCGTCGACTTTCACGCGCTCTATCGGCGCCAGAAAGAGCAAGGATCCAACGACCAGGGACCGACTTCGGCCTAAAGCGTCGGTCTTTCGTTCCACGCCAGACCGTCGCTTTAGATCCTGGTTTGAGCCCAAGTATCCGCTCGCAAACGGGTCCGTTTGCTCCGGACCTGCGTTAGCGGCGGGCCCATAACGCGCCCCCGCCCAGTTTTTC
>CAYYNG010000126.1:0-6024 GCA_964472435.1 uncultured Hyphomonadaceae bacterium
GTGGAACGAGGCGCCGATGAATTCGACGATGTCGGAGCGGCCGGTTTTCTCCACCGTATAAAGTCCGCCCTTGTAGTTGATATAGGCGTCTTCCGTAAGGCAGGCGGAGAGCGCGTCGAGATCGGCGCTGTCCATCGCCCGGACATAGGCGTATTTCAGGCGCTTGATGTCTTCGATCGCGTCGAAATCATAGCTCATTGGCGGTGTCCTCGGCTCGTTGAACCCATCGCTTAGCAAGCCGGGTCCGCTCTGGCTCGGCGGCGTCGGCGCAATAAGGGTCGATCATTGATCCTGGGCGGGCACGGAAAACATGCCGCCTACACGCAATTCTCCGTCATCGTCTCGTACGACCGTGATCCGTTCGTAGAAGTCGCCGCCCTGGTACGTCGATCTGAAATTCACACCATAAATGTCTATCACGAGCCCAGTGGCCAGGTCCCGATCAGCAAAATCCGTGTTGATGATATCGCGGTTGACGATTGCCCCCAGAGGCGATCGGCTGAAGGCGAACTGCGCCATGAAGGCCTCTCGGCTTGGTATGCTTTCTTTATAGATGGGACTGAGATGACGATCCCAGAGTTCGCCGAACTTTCCATCATCCACCAGCTCGAGGATCGTTTGCGCTTTCCTGACGGCGGCCTGGTTTTCAGCGGGCGACTGCGCTTGGGCGGCCGGGAAAAGACAGAGCGAGCCAAGGCCCAAAGCGAACGCCGAGATAAGGATGGATCTAATGCTCATTCCGGGGCGCTTTCCTGGCAGGTGGTGACAGGTGGATTGACCGAATAGTCGGTGAATAGAATGCCGTCGCAGGTTTGCGGCGCGGGCTGTACGACGGCTTTTTCGCCAACGCCGTCGGCCGACGGCAAGCTCGTATCGTTTGTGGGGGTCGGGTCTTTCAATAGCACCAATGCGCCGACGGCCGCGATCATCAACGCGGCAACAGCGGCGGCGGCGAGCCACCACAGGCGTTTGCGGGCCGTCCGCTGGCGGATCGTTCGTTCGATGCGCTCGCTGTCTCCCCGGAAGTCGGGATCGGACCGCAACGGCAGGCCGTTTATGTGCGCAAGGCCTTTCAGCGTGTCAGGCAGCGTCGCCGTTGTTGGCGGCGGCGCGCCGCGGATATAGATCGGCAGCACCGAGACGCCGGCGGCCAGCGCCGCTTCGACCTCGGCTCGCACCATGTCGTCGGGTTCGTCTATGCGTCGGCGCCCGCCGTTTTCGCCGCTCCATTTCGCCCCGATCGCCACGATCATCAGATCGCAGCGGCCGACGACGTGGTTGACGTGGTCACGGAAATTCACGCCGGGCGGTATCGAGTCGACATCGCGAAAGATCTCGACCCCCTTCAGACGCTCAGCGAGTCGATCATACAAGCGACCGACCATATCGATCGAGTCGTCGCGCCGATAGGAAATGAACACCCGGCTCACATTCGCCTCCCGCCCGTCGATTGAAACTACAACATGCGTCCGCCATCGGCCACATTCTAGTTGGTTTAGAAGGCTAAGGCGCGACGGAGGGTTTCGAGGCCCGCAAGTTTCGCCTCGAACAGCGACCAGTCGTCTTTCTCCGCGATGGCCGCCCAAAGCGTTTCAATGTCGCCGATCAACAGGGTTTCGGGCGTGCGGCCTTGGAAGTAGGGGGCGGCGAGCCGCTCCGGCCGGTCCGGGGTTCGCGCGAGGAGCCCCGCCTTGACGGGCGCAAAACCCGGGTCGCCATAGCGGCTGGCGAGGGGGCTTTCGGCGGCCCGCGCTTCGCTCGCCGCCCCGCCGAACCAGTCGAAAAAGACCTGAGGCCATGATGCGCCGGTCTCGGTGAGCCAGCCATAGAAGACGGACAAGAACTCGAGGTCGGCGGCGAGCTCGCTCGCCTGCAGACCCAGGAGGGCGAGGGTGCGCCGCGCGAAGCCGCGCTGATAAGCCGGCTCATAGGCTTTCAACGCATCCGTCAGCGCATCGGCGTCGGAGAGCGGCAACAGCGCGATGGCGAGCTGCTGCAGCGCCCATAGCCCCTGGGTCGGCTGGCGACCGAACCGGTAAAGGCCTTGCTGGTCGAAATAGGCGGCGACGAAATTCGGATCGGAGACGGCCAGGAACCGATAGGGGCCGAAATCGAACGTCTCTCCGGTGATGTTGAAATTGTCGGTGTTCATCACGCCGTGGACAAAGCCCGCCGCCATCCATTGCCCAACCATGCGGGCGGCGGCCTCCGTGATGCGCTCGAGAAGGGCGGCGGCTTTGCGCGACATGTCCGGATTATCGGCGTCGGGATGGTAGTACCGAACGCAGTGATCGACCAATGCGGCGAGCGCTTCGCGGTCCTCGAGATAAGCCGCCCGCTGAAACGTGCCGAACCGGATATGGCTATGGGAGAGGCGGACGAGGACGGCGGAGCGCGTGGGCGAGGGTTCGTCGTTCCGCGCAAGCTCTTCGCCAGTCTCAATCAAGGAGAACGCTTTAGACGTGTTGACGCCGAGCGCTTCGAGATAGGCGCTCGCCAGCACCTCGCGTACGCCGCCCTTCAAGGTGAGGCGGCCATCACCGGTCCGGGACCATGGCGTTCGCCCTGTGCCTTTCGTGCCGAGGTCGAGCCAGCGGCCGGTTGGGTCTTGAAGCTGGGCGTAGAGAAAGCCGCGGCCGTCGCCGAGGTCCGGATTGTATGCGCCGAATTGGTGGCCGTGATAGCGCATGGCGAGAGGCTGGGGGAGGTTGCCGTCCAGCGCCGGGAACGCCGTGAATCGGCTCGCCCAGGTCTCATCGTCGACGTCGTTCATGTCCATGGCGTCGGCCCATCGCCCGTTGCGGTGGCGAATGATGGCTTTGGGGAAGGCGGCGGGTTCGACCGGGTCGGCGAACCGATCGGCGATTTCTAGGAAGGGCGGAGCGACAGTCATGCCTCCCTCGTGCCCGATCGGCGGGCAAGAAAAAACCCCGAAGCCGAAACGGCCCCGGGGTTTGCTCGTTCGATGCCCAGCTTGGACTAGAACTCGAAGTCCAGACCAAAGCGGATCAGCCGTCCGCGCGGATCGTGGACGCGGCTTTCAAATCCGCCATTCGTGTTCACGAAGGGCGGCTCCTCGTTGGTGAGGTTGATCACGCCCAAGGTCAGCACCGTCGATTGGGTGATGCCGATCCAGTCGCTGACGTCGACGCCCCACTGCATGTCGAAGCGGGTTTGGCTGTCGACGAAATCGCCGGGGTTTTGGTCATCGTCGATGCCGCGAATGTGGCGGGCGAAGAAGTTGTAGGAGAACGGACCGTTCACATAGGTGAGGCCGGCATTCCAGCGGAACTCCGGCGTCGGCGCGGCGAAGTTCGTGAAGTTCCGGCTGCCGACGCCTTCGATGACGACGCCCGGCGTCGCTGGATCCGAGACTTGGTAGTCGAAGATGAAGGTGCCTTCATAGCTCGGGCGGAAAATGCCCCAGCGGCCGGCGTCATAGGTGAACGAGGCGCTGAAATCGATCCCGCTTGTGTCGATGGACTCGGCGTTCGCGAAGTTCGTGTTCACCTGGGTGATCGTGCCCGTTTCCGGGTCGCCTGCACGGCACACGATCGAAAACTCCGCTTCACAGGGTTCGGTCGCGATGCCGCCCACAAAGGTCCGCGTGTCGACTGGGTTGGCGTTGACCAAGGATTGGAACGCCACCTGTGTGATCGCGTCTTCAAACGAGAAATCGTAGAAGTCGAAGTCGAAGGTGAAGCTTTCAAGCGGCGTGAAGCCGAACGCTTCAAATGGTTGGACTGTGAAGCCCGCGGTGAACGCCCGAGAGGTCTCCGGTTCAAGCGGCACGCCGGCAAGCTCGCTACCGAAGGCGCGAACGGCTGCGAACGCGGTGCCGCCATCGTCGGCCGTGCCGATCACCCCATCGGGGCCAGGATCGACAACGTTATTCAACGTGGTGCTTTCGCCAAAGGTTTGGAACACGGTGGGAGACCGGAAAGAGGTCGAATATGTTCCGCGTGCGGAAAACCAATCCGTCGGGCGGAACAAAAGCGCGACTTTCGGATCCACAGTCGTGCCGATATCGCCGCCGAAGTCTTCAAACCGAACGGCGGCTTGGACGTCGAACCATTCAAAGACCGGCACGTTGATCTCGCCAAAGAAAGCATAGACGTCGATATCGCCTTCGAAGTCGATGCTGCCGATCAGGAAGCCGAAATCGTCGGCGTTCGAGATGTCGTCAGCGTCGCTTGAAAGACGGTCGCGGCGGTATTGGCCGCCGGCCGCCAAAGAGACGGGGCCGGCTGGCAGCTCAAACAAGTCCGTGCCGGCGATGCCTTCAACCACATCGAGATTTGACTGCACATCCGCGAGTGCGAACTCGATAATGAAGTCGAGGATCTCAGGACTGTTCGGCACGGCGCCGAAGGATGTGGCGAACGGATTGAAGATGTCGCCGACCGGGATCGCGCCATCGTCGATTCCAACGAAGCTGCCGCAGTTCGCCGCCCCGGTGGAGGGGTTGATCGCGTCGGTGCCCTGGATGCCCGCCAGGGAACATTGGAACCGGCTGGTGATCACGTCCTCCGTACCAGTGAACAAGTCATTCTGGGCGCGGGTGTAGGAGAGCTCCCAAAAGCCGTTCTTCAGGAAGTCGTCGCTCTCGATCTTGGTCGAGATCCGATAGGTGTTCGACTCGAAGAAGGCGGGGCTTACACTGCCGCCATTGCCGATGGCGCGGCCAAAGAAGTTCACATCCGTCGGCGCGCCGATTAAGTCTGAGAAGGCGTTCGTCGGCGCGACGCCTGGGACGACCGCCGTTTGCAGGAACGGGAAGGTCGGGGAGTTCCCCCGCGAGACGTTCAAGTCCGCATAGCTGAAGTCCGCTGACCACTGGATGCTGTCGGTGATGTCGAACGTCGCCTCGGAATAGACGTTCACCCGTTGCTCTTCCGGAACGAGATTGAAGAAGTCGCCGAAGTCGAACTCACAGAAGCCGGCGTCGAACCCGGTTCCGCCGACGTCCGGAGCCAGCACGAGCGGATTGCCGCCGAACTCGCCGCATCCCGTCGGATCAATGATCGCTGTTCCGGCGAGCGCGCCGAGCGGGCTCGTTTCCAGCGGAAAGAACGCGCCGGGATTGCCGAGCGAGGAGGCGTCTGGCCCGAAAAGCGGGCTCAGACGGCGCTCTTCGGTGGTGAGCTGGGTGCTGTCGAACCAGCTGGCGGCCGCCAAGAACGAGCCGCGATCAAAGGTTTTGCCATAAAGGCCCTCGAGACGGTACTGCCCCTGATCCTCGCCCGAGGGCTGGTGGAACTGGTAATCGCCTGAAAAGCGGAAACCGTCGAACTCCGTCACCGTGATGAAGTTCGCAACGCCGGCGACCGCGTCAGATCCGTAGAGGGCGGCCGCGCCGTCGGTCAGGATCTCGAGCCGGTCGATGGCGATGAGCGGGACGAGGGAGTTGGTGTCGACGAAACTGACCCCGTCGTTTGTGACGGCGGCGTTGAGCACCTGGCGCTTGCCGTTCAAGAGAACCAGCGTCGACTGGAGGCCAAGGCCGCGCAGGTTGATGTTCGATGTGCCGGTGGTGCCGCCCTGGGTGAAGGCGTCGGGATTGTTCTGGGCGCCTGTATTGATTGTCAGGGTCTGGGTGATGTCGGCGATGCTCTGCGCGCCGATGTCGGCGATGTCGGAGGAGCCGACCGTGGTGAGCGGCGATGCGAGGTCGGCTTGGTCGACCCGTCGGATGAACGAGCCTGTGACAACCACCCGGTCCAATGTCCGATCGGTTTCGGCTTGGGCGGTTTGGACGGTTTCGGGTTCTTGAGCGATAGCGGCCGCGGACGCAGCGGCCATGACCGCGACCGAAACCCCTGCGCGAATAATCGACTTCATAGGTTTTGTTTCCTTCCCTTGGGGTGGGCGGCGTTTCGACGCCGTCTCCGAATGCACCTATTAAGCAGACGCCGGGCCTTACCTGTCTATTAGCGGCGAGATCAACCGTCGGCCCTCGCGCCGTTTTCAGACGCAGGCGTGAAAATTATATCATATAGACAACGCATAAGCGCAGAGGAAGCC
>CAYYNG010000127.1:0-3238 GCA_964472435.1 uncultured Hyphomonadaceae bacterium
CGACCAGCATCAATGTCTCGCCCGCGAGCGCATCCGACGCCGGCGCCGAAGCCGGCTCGCCGAAGGCGAACGCAGCCTCCAAGGCGGCCGCCCGGTCCCAGCGGCCGAGGGGGCCCGGCGCAAGCGCGGCGGTCAGCCGGCCGATCCGCGCGGGCCGGTCGAGAACGACGCGCTCGGCGAGCCCCGCTTGGTCCGCGCCCCCGCGCACGGAGACGCGCCCCGGCCAAGGATCGGCGAACGCGGCCGCCAAAACGCCCGGCACCGCCCCCGCTAGGACCTGGGGCCCGTCGATCAATACCAGATCCGGCGCGCCGAACACGGGAGCGGGGTCTGTCGGCTGGGGCGGCGAGAGCGCCCGTAGCGCGATCCGCGATCCGACATCCTCGACCAGGGCGAGCCGCCGCGCGACGCCTTCGACGCTATCGGCGATGCGCCACACCGCGCCGGCCGCGTCGAGCGAAACGCGGTCGCCGGGCTCCAGCGCCAGGTCGGCGGGTCCGACGGCGAGATCGGCCGTCTCGGCTGCGCCGCGTTCGGCGAGCAGGGTCTCGGCGAGGGCCTGGGCCTGGATCTCCCCCATGGAGAGCGGCAGCGCCGCATTGATCACGTTCGCCCGGTCGCCGCCGGCAATCGCCGCCCATGCCGTCGCTGGCTCATAGGCGGCGAAGCCGTCGATATAGGCGAGTCGCACCCCCCCTGGCGCCTTGTCGAGGAGCCCGCGGGCGCGGAGCGCTTCGCCCCCGGCCAGGCCCGCGGCGGACAGTCGAACGGGCGGTCGGCTCGACCGCGGCTGCAACACCAACCCCCCATCGCGTTCCACGGCGTCGACGCCGAAGGCCGCGCGCAGCGGCTCAAGCGCCGCGCGAACCGAAGTTACGCCCGACAATGCAAATCCTTCGACCAACCCCTCGAGCGCGGCCGCGTCGCCCTCGACTCCCCCGCGGACGAGAATGTCGGAGACCAAGTCCGCAAGCGGGCTGAGGCCGACCCGGCCATTTAGCCAATGGCCGAACGCCCAATTCGCACCGTCGGACCAGACATCCTGCCGCGCGGGAAAGTCCGGCCAGGGCCGGCCGTCCCAGGCCCAGACCAACGCCTCCTCGATAAACGGAGCCCCGGCCCAATGGGCGAGCGCCGCCTCGAGCGCGCGGCGCTGCAGAAGATCGTCCCGGGCGCCGGAACTGTAAGGCGGCACGGCGCTTTCAGAGCTCTTGGGGTCGTAGAAGAGATTGGGCGAGTTGACGCCCTTATCGACGGCCGGAAACCCGATCTCCGAGAGCCGAACGGGTTTCGAGCCCGGGACCCAAGCCGTCGGCGCCGCAGCCCGCACGCCGCCGGGGCGCTCATGGTGGGCGGAGCCGTGCCAGTTCGCCAAATCCTTGGCGCGGAAGACCCAGTCTTCGCCATGGGCCGTGTCGACGATCGGCGTGCGGACTTGCGCGTCGCGATCGGCTTGGCTCGAATAGAACCAATCATAGGCCTCGCCCCCCGCCATCTGGCTTGCGAGATAGGCGGGATCGTCCGCGCCGGAATAGCCGGCTTGCGCGTCGAGATGGTCCTCGCCGTCGCGCCAGTCGCCCGTTGGCGGATACCAGTCTATGCCGACGAAATCGACGTTCGCATCGCCCCAGAAGCTATCGAGCGGAAAGAGGACGTCGCCCGAACCATCGCTTGGAACATATGAGCTGTATTCGGACCAATCGGCGGCGTAGGAGACTTTGGTCGCGGGACCGAGAATCGACTTCACGTCGGCCGCGAGCGCCCGCAATCCGTCGACGAAGGGAAACCGGCCCTCCGCGTCCCGCACCCGCGTCAGCCCGCGCATTTCAGAACCGATCAGAAAGGCCTCGACCCCGCCCGCCGCTTTGGCGAGCCAGGCATGGTGGAGAATGAACCGGCGGAAGCCATGCTCGTCATCGGCCCCGCGCCAGGCGACCTCCGGTCCTTCGAGTTCGAAGTCCGAGGCCTGGGCGCTCCCGAGAAAAGCTGCGATTTCAGCGCCCGCCGCCGCCGTGCCGTCCGCCGCGGCGGGAATGATCCGCCCGCGCCAGGGAAAGGCGGCCTGCTCCGCCCCGCCATAAGGATCGGCGAGAGCGTTGCCGGGCGGCACGTCCATGAAGAGGAAGGGCGACATCGTTCGCTTGATCCCGCGCACGAAAAGCTGCTGGAGCGCCTGGACGACGCCGATATCCGAGGGGGTGCCGCCATAGCTCACCCCGCCCTCGGCGTTGCGGCTGATAAGGTGCGCGGAGCCCCGCCTCTCGCCGCCGGCGCGCCAATCATGCGGAACCGTCTCCTTCTCTCGCCGCTCGACGCCCGGCCGGATGGCGCATCGGCCGGCGCGGAGATCGGTCCCGAACCAACCCACTGTAAGCGCCGCCGAGCGGACATTGGGCAGGTCGGCCTCGAGCTGGTCTAGGGAGACGAGAAAATCCGCCCGCGCGTCGGCATTGTTCGCGTTCTCCGGCGCGTCGCGGCCGGGGATCGTGCGGAGACTGATAATGTCAGTTGAATAGACGAATTCGCCGCTCGCCGGGATGATGTTCACGCCGGTGACGAGGGCGGGCAGACGCGGCTCGTCGCCGACGCGCGGCGGGGTCCGGGACACCTCGAAGGAGAGCTGGGGCAGCCGGTTGCCGAACTCACCGAGCGGCAGGTCTTCAAACACCAAATACGCCATGCCGCGATAGGCCGGCGCGCAGCCGGCGCCCTCGATCGCCTCGATCAGGGGGTCGGGCGCCTGGTCCTCCGTTCCCGGATAAAAGCGATGGGGCAGCGTGGACAGCGGCGTCGGCTGGCCGTTCGCCCAGACGCGGTCGATGCGCTGGAGGGGCCCCTCCCCCAGGGCGACGGCGAAGCTGGCGGAATAGTCGAACTCGGCGACCCGCGGGCCGCCCTTGCCGCCGACGGCGCGCTCGGTCCGCGTCTCTTTGAGGCGCGCGGCCCAGATCACCTGCCCCGCAACGCGCATCCGGCCATAAACGTTCGCGATCCCCGCGCCCTCGCGGCTCTCCATGACGTGGACGCCCTCGATCCGCGGGCCTTCGGGGATCTCCTCGCCGAAGATCGCCCGGTCGATCACCCCGCCGAGGAGGCGGCCGGCGGTTCGACCGAGCGCCGCGCCAGAGGCGGTGAAGCCGAAGGCCGAAACGCTGACCGGCGCGATGGCGCCGCCGAGGGCCGCACCGGCTTGAGAGAGGAGGATCTGAGCCATCAGTCTATTGCTCCGGGAAAGGCG
>CAYYNG010000127.1:3248-6004 GCA_964472435.1 uncultured Hyphomonadaceae bacterium
AGCCGCCGCCGCCACCAGGGCACGAGGCGCGTCTCTACCACCGCTCGGCCCCAATAGGCGTGGATGATCCGGTCCGGGGCCGACAGGATCGCGCAATGCTTTGCGGGCGCGCCGAGCGCCATGCGGAAGAGGAGGACGTCGCCCGGCTGAGCCGCGCCGAGGGGGACCTCGACGAGGCGCCGGCGCGCGGCCGCGAGCAGCGTCTCCTCCCCCGTCGCCTCGGCCCAGTCAGGGGAATAGGGCGGCGGGCTCTCCGGCTCCTCGCCCACCACCTCGCGCCAGACCCCGCGGACAAGGCCGAGACAGTCGGCGCCCGCCCCCTTGAGGCTTGCTTGGTGGCGATAGGGCGTGCCGAGCCAACCGCGCGCGGCGGCGACGATCTCGCCCCGTCTCATCGCCTGCCCCCGTCGTTTCCAGCGGCGGCGGGGCCGGCGAGGATAAAGTCATTGCCGGGCATGTGGGGGAACCCTCGGAAGTTCTCGGCATTGCCGAAGCGGGATTTGCAGGTCTCGAACCGCTGGTCGCAGGCAAGGCCGGCGAACTCCGGGTCCGTGAGGTCCACCCCGCAGCGGGCGTCCCCCAGGGCGGCGTCGCAGCGCCGGGAGAAGACCCGGCCGACAGGCCGCTCGAGGTCGGCCTTGAGGGAGACGAGCTCCGCTTCGAAGCCCAAGGCCCCGCGCGTCACCTCGGAGAGGCGGCCCGACCAAATGATCAAGTGGTGTTCGGGCACCCGCCAGTCGGCGCGGAAGACATCAATCTTCGCGTCGTTCCAGAGGCCGGCTGCGAGATCGTCCTCAGAGATCGCGTCGCTTGAAAGGGCGCCGCGGGCCGCCGCTTGGCCGGGCTTGAAATCGGCCGAGCTTGTAAACTCGCTCGCCTCCAGCGCCGCGCCGGGCTCATAAGCCACCCCGCCAAAGCTCAGCGGCCGATCGTGCTCGGTGACGCCGATAACGGTCCCGTCGGCGCGCGTCAGCCGCCAGCAGAGACAGGTGGTCGTCACGCCCGACGCGAGCCGGGCGGCGAAATCGGAAGAGATGGTCCGCATAGCGTCAGCCTGGAATCTCGATAATCGGCACACTGACCGCCCGGCCTGCGCCGAAGGCGTCGAGGGTCGTCTCCAGGCGGTCGGCGTCGAAGCGGACAGGCGTGTCGAATTCAAAGCCGGCCGTCACGCCCGCGCCCGCCGCGGGGGCTGTCTCAAACGCGACCTCGCCGGTTGTTGTATCGACGGAGAAACCAGACGACAGCTCCGCTCCGCCCACGGCGACCCGCACGGTCCCGGCGACGGGTTTCACGATCCGCCGCTCATAGTCACCATAGGCTTTGACGAGAGGGAAGACCGCCCGCGCGCCGTCGCCGACGCCCAAGGCTTGGTCGGCGGGCCCGGGCCCCGCGCCGGGCGCGCCCGATGAGTGGTCGATCGGATCGCGGAAGCGAAAGCCGTGCAGCCGCCCGCGCCTGGCTTCGAAAAAGGCGACCAGGGCTTGCAGGTCGGAAAGGCGTTGAACCGCGCCCGCAAGATCCCATCGCCGTTTCGACCCGGCCCAGACCGCATTCCGCGCCTCGCCGCCGCTCGCAAGCTCAACGATCTCGGTCCGCCGCTCGGGCCCGCCGCTGGCGCCGAAAGCGAGCGCGAGGGGAAGGCGCGCCTCGTGGAATTCAGCGAGGCTCATGTGAACCGCCGCCCCGCGCCGGCTGCACGCGCAACAGCGGCGGCGATGGCGCCCCGGCTTTGGAGAACGGAGGTTGCATCCGCCCCCGCGCTCATATTCATGTTGAGGTTGACGGTCGGCCCGCCGCCATTGAGGCCCGCTTGGGCCAGCAAGGCTTGGGTCGCAACGCGGGAGAGGTCCGCCAAAACCGATCGGGCCATGCGGGAGAAATCCACCTCCCCTGTCCGCGCGGCCCGCGCAAGGGATTGCTCGATCCGCCCGCCGGCCCGTTCAAACGCCTCGCCGAGCGCGTCGGCCGCCGCGCGGCCCGGGCCGTCGGCGAGGGCCGCCAGCGCGTCGCCCGCCTGGGCCAACTGGTCTTCAAACTCGTTCATCTCAATCCTCCGTATCGGGATGGACGGCCATGAGATCCCGGAGGGTTCGCCGGTCCATCGCAGCAGCCCCGCCGGCGAGCCAGCGCCACTCACGCGCGCTCAATCGCCAGAAGGCCCTAGGTTCGAGCCCCAGGGCCGCGGCTGCACGCAGCATCTCCGCCCAGGGCAGCATCAGGTCTCGCTAAGCCCGCGCTGAAACGCCTCGGCCACGGCCGCCGCCGCGCGTGCGGGCGAGACCGCCGCCTCGCTCAAACGCCCGGCCAGCTCCCCCTCCCCGCCCCCGCGCAAGAGCGCCGCGAGCACTTTCAGGAGATCGCCCGCGGCCAGGGCGCGCATTCGCGTATTGAGCTCGGCGAGGCTCTGGCAACCGAGCGCGGTTTCGATCTCCGCGAGGGCGCCGAGGGTGAGGCACAGGGTGCGGGGCCGGCCCTCGATCTCGATCGCCGTCTCCCCGCGGGCGCCGTTCACCGCCATCACGCCGCCTCAAAGGCGAGCGCGCCGGCGCTCTCAAGCGTGATGGAAAAGGCCGCCTCGCCATCATAGTCGCCCGACCAGCTGAGCTCGGTGATCTGAAACGGGCCGACGATCGCCCCGAAATCCGGCACGATCATGCGCCAGTCTGCGGTCTAGCCAGCGAAGAAAAGCGCGCGCATCCGGGCGTCCGAAGCCGCGTCTTTGAAGAGGCCCGACCCGGTGATTCGGGCGGATT
>CAYYNG010000128.1:0-5982 GCA_964472435.1 uncultured Hyphomonadaceae bacterium
GCGGATGCTGAAGTATGCACACGATTAGGCGCCTGGTGCCCAGAAGAGGACTCGACCCTCCACGACCGAAGTCACACGGACCTGAACCGTGCGCGTCTACCAATTCCGCCACCTGGGCAAGGGCTTCGAAAGCGAAGCGCGGTGGTACTCGACACGCGACCTCTGCGTCAATCGCCTTGCGGCGAAAAGCGCGGTCGGCCGCCGCATGGACAAGGAGCGCGGGTCGTGGTCCAACCCCGCCGAATTCAGCCTCGCGGCAACTGCGCCGCTAGCGGAGCGGTCTCCTATGTCGAACGGCCTTGTCACGATCATCGGCGGATCCGGGTTCATTGGTCGATATGCGGCACGCGCCTTCGTCAAGGCGGGCTACCGCGTGCGGGTCGGCTGCCGGCGACCGCACCTTGCAGGCGAAGTTCGGCTGGCGGGGCCGCCGGGTTGGGTCGATATCGTCCAGGCGAATGTTCGACATGCGCCCTCCCTGGCGCGGGCGGTGGAGGGTGCGGATGTCGTCGTCAATCTCGTGGGCATTTTGTTTGAACGGTTCAAGCAAACCTTCGAGGGCGCGCAGGCGGATGGGGCGGCGAACGTCGCCAAGGCGGCGGCGGACGCGGGGGCGGCCCGTCTTGTCCATATCTCCGCGATCGGGGCGGATCCGGAGAGCGCCGCCGCCTATGGGCGGACCAAGGGCGAGGCGGAGCACTCTGTTCGCGACATTTTTCCAGACGCTGTAATCCTGCGTCCGTCCATCGTGTTCGGCCCCGAAGACGGTTTTCTTAACCGGTTCGCCGAACTTGCGCAGAGCGCTCCGGTCCTACCCGCCATCGGCGGCGGCAAAACCAAGTTCCAACCGGTCTATGCCGGCGATGTGGCCGACGCCATCGTCGCCGCCGCGCTGCGAGACGACGCCAAGGGGCGGATTTTCGAGCTTGGCGGGCCACAAGTGTACTCTCTTAACGAGATCTACGACTTCATTATGGAGACGATTGATCGCCCGCGTCTGAAAGCGCCGCTGCCGTTTGTTCTGGCGAAGCCCATCGGCCTGACCCTTGGTGCGATCTACCGCTTCGTTCCGCCGATGCGCTGGGGCTTTTTCGGCGAGCCGCCCATCACTGGCGACCAGGTCGAGATGCTGAAGGACGATAATATTGTCAGCGACGATGTCGGAACGATCGCCGACCTCGGCGTCGCCGAGTTGGAGACCATAGAAGCGATCGCGCCGACTTATCTTTGGCGCTTTCGAAAATACGGTCAGTTCCACCAGAAGGGCGAGGCTTGAGGCGGGGCTCGCGTGAAATCGTCTTGATTGTTCCCGCTCTGACCGGGTCCTCGCCGCACGTGCGCCGTATTCTCTGGGAAAGATCTTGTTAACCAAGGTCTTTCCGCAGGCATGGGACGCAAGCGGGAAGGGCGCGGCGTACGAAGCGACGTCAAAGCGACGCCGCGTGAGTGCGCCGCGTCTCTATGGCGCGAGAAAGAAAACTGGCGCGCCGATTAGCAAAAGGACGCCCAGCGCCAGCCGATAGATAACAAAGGGCAGAAAGCTGACGCGCTTGAGGAGGGCCATTAGCGCGGCGATCGAGGCATAGCCCGATAGAAACGCTGTGACCGCCACCACGGCGCCTTCGCGCAGGCCAGCCTCGCCAGCGGTCTCTGCGCCCGCGAGCTGCAGCACGCCATAGAGACTTGCAGCGGCGAGGATTGGCACGCCGATCAACATGGAGAATCGGGCGGCTTCGGTGCGGTCATAGCCGAGGGCTCGCGCCGCCGTCATGGTGATCCCCGACCGGGAGGTTCCCGGAAAGACCGCGGCGATGGCCTGGGTCGCGCCGATAAGGGCGGCATGGCCAAGCGTTAGGTCGGCCTCGCCCCGGCTGCGCGAATGCTTAGCATCCGCCCACCAAAGAAGAAGTCCAAAGCCGATCGTTGTGGTAGCAACAAATCGGGGCGTCCGAAGCGGCGCTGTGAGGTGTTCGGGCGCAAGCGCGTAAGCGAGGGCGGCGGAGAGCGCCACGGGCGTGGCGACGATCATGAGCAGAGTGAGGCGCGCCGCGGCTGACAGGGGCGCGCGCCGGAGCGGCGCCGCTAAGAGCTCAAATCCGCCGATGATGGCGCGTGTCATGTCAGCTCGGAAGTAAAGGGCCATCGCCGCCAAGGTGCCGGCGTTCGAGACGGCGTTGATCAACAGCTCGTCCCGGCCCTCAAGCGCGAACAGGTCGGCTGCTAGCAGCACGTGGGCGGAGGATGAGATCGGCAACCATTCGGTCACGCCTTGGACAAGTCCAATAATGATCAGTTGCAGAAGCGACATCGAAACAGCCCACGGCGGTTTCGGAGGATATCGGAGCATTCGCCTGAAACCGCAAAGACTAATAATATATCGAAATAATATTTATTAGGGATAAAGAGGGGTCGCGAAGTCTTGCGCGGCCGACAGTCGCCGATGACGCGCTTCATCTCGATACATAAAGGGCGCACCCCCCTTGATGTTCGCGGGGTGGCCCGTTAAACGGAGCAGGCTTTTGACCGAGGTCGCGGCAATGTCGCAAAAAATGCTGCAGTTCATAACGATACCCTATGCGACGCCGGAGAAACGGGCGGCGACGGCGCGAGCGCGCGACTTCGACGAGATTTATGAAGATTTCGACGCCGTCGCCGCGGGCGAGCAGGCGGCGCGCTGTTCGCAGTGCGGTGTGCCGTTCTGCCAGCAAGGCTGTCCGCTTTCGAATAATATCCCGGATTGGCTGAAGCTCGCCGCTGAAGACCGGCTGGAAGAGGCTTACCGCGCCTCCGCGGCCACCAATAACATGCCGGAGGTGTGCGGGCGCATTTGTCCGCAGGACCGACTCTGCGAAGGCATCTGCACCATCGAACAGTCTGGTCATGGCACGGTGACGATCGGCGCGGTGGAGCGATATCTTACAGACACGGCTTGGGAGTCGGGATGGATCGAACCTATCCGTCCGCTGCGGGAGCGGGGTCAGTCCGTCGCGATTATCGGCGCGGGGCCAGGCGGGCTGGCCGCCGCCGAGCAGCTGCGCCGAAAGGGCTACAGCGTCACCGTCTATGATCGCTACGACCGCGTAGGCGGCCTCCTGATCTACGGCATCCCCGGCTTCAAGCTCGAAAAAGACATCGTCGCGCGCCGGCATCGTCATCTCGCAGACGGCGGGATCGCCTTTGAATTGGGTGTGGAGGTCGGGCGCGACATCTCTCTTGCAGAGCTCCGCAGCCTGCATGAAGCGGTTTTGATCGCCACGGGGGTCTATAAAGGTCGAGAGTTGAAGGCGCCGGGCGTTGGGGCCGGCGGCGTGGTCCCGGCCCTTGATTATCTGACGGCCTCGAACCGGGAGGGTCTCGGCGACACGGTCGAAGCGTTCGACAGCGGCGAACTTAACGCCGAGGGCAAGCGTGTCGTCGTGATCGGCGGCGGCGACACGGCGATGGACTGTGTTCGGACCGCGGTTCGCCAAGGGGCGAAGTCGGTCACCTGCCTTTATCGACGCGATCGGGCGAACATGCCGGGATCCCAGCGCGAGGTCGCCAACGCCGAGGAGGAGGGCGTCGTTTTCGAATGGCTCGCGGCGCCGGAGGCGGTGCTCCACACGAAGGCCAACAAGGTCAAAGGCGTGCGCGCGGCGCGTATGAAGCTCGGGCCGCCGGACGCGTCGGGCCGCCAGTCGCCAGAACGCGCCGGCGAAGCCTTCGATCTCAAGGCCGATCTCGTCATCAAGGCGCTGGGATTCGATCCTGAGGACTTGCCGACGCTCTGGGAGCAGCCGCAGCTCACCGTCAATCGCTGGGGAGCGATCCGCATTGATTTCAAGACGATGATGACGAGCCTCCCCGCCGTTTTCGCCGCGGGGGATATCGTTCGCGGCGCATCCTTGGTGGTGTGGGCGATCAAGGACGGTCGCGACGCCGCCGACGCCATTCACCAATACCTGCGTTCCGAGGCCCGATCTGCTAAATTGGCGGCGGAATAGGGAGGATAAGAATGTCTGAGCCCATCAAAGGCCGCTGTCTTTGCGGCGCGGTCGAATTCGAGGTCGCCGAGGTTCGCGAGGTCGACGCTTGCCACTGCTCGATGTGCCGACACTGGACGGGCGGGGTTTTCATCGGGGCCGATGTGCGCGGCGGGGTGACGCTGACAAAAGACGAGAGCCTCGCCTGGTATGACAGTTCGGATTGGGCGAAACGCGGCTTCTGCAAGATTTGCGGGGCGAGTCTCTTTTATCGGCTGAAGCCGGATCCCGATGTGTGGGCGATCAGCGCGGGCGCCTTGGATCTGCCGGCGGGGTTGTCGATCGGCAAAGAGATCTTTGTCGATGAGAAGCCGGATTATTACGATCTCGCCGGCGATCAGCCGCGGCTGACCGCGGCCGAGTTCATGGCTCAGCTGCAATCGGATAACGGGGCGACATGAAGCTTGTCGGCCAGTGTCTCTGCGGCGACATCGCATTCACCTGCGACGGCGAGCCGAAAATCAGCGTCTGCCATTGCGACATGTGTCAGGCGTGGGTCGGCGGGCCGGCGTTTTCGGCAGGCTTTGATCTGAATGTGCGGTTCACCGAGGACAAAGGCCTTGCTTGGTACGATAGCTCCGAGTTCGCCCAGCGAGGATTTTGCAAAACCTGTGGATCGAGCCTTTTCTTCCGACTGAAATCGGCGCCGGACGATATCTCCCCCCACGCCGGTTGCCTGCGCATGCCGAAGGGAATGTCTCTCGAGAATGAGATCTTCATCGACGCGAAACCGGATTATTACGCCATCGCCGGCGACCATAGGCGGCTCACAAGCGCCGAGGTTTTCGAGAGGATGCGCGAACTTGGCCTCGATGTTTAAGAGCGACTGATATGAACGACGCCCACGTGATCCGCGAGCGGCTGATCGCCGCCAATGCTTATGATCCGGCACACGAGCACGACGCGTGCGGGGTCGGACTTGTCGCGGCCCTCGATGGAAAACCGCGCCGGGAGGTTGTCGACCTAGGGCTCCGGGCGCTCAAGAACGTCTGGCACCGGGGCGCGGTGGACGCTGATGGGAAGACGGGCGACGGCGCGGGTATTCGGGTCAGCGTTCCCCAGGAGTTCTTCCACGAACACGTTGAGCGGACCGGACACCGCCCGACGGACGATCCGATCTGCGTTGGTCAAATCTTCCTGCCGCGGACGGACATCGCCGCCCAAGAGGCCGCTCGAGCGATCGTCGAGACCGAGATCCTGCATTTCGGCTTCTATATTTTCGGCTGGCGCCAGCCGCCGGTCGACGTGTCCGTTATCGCTCGGAAGGCCGCCCATACACGGCCTGAGATAGAGCAGATCATGTTCCGCGACGCGCGGGGACGGGACGAGGCGGAGTTGGAGCGGATACTCTACATCTGCCGACGGCGGATTGAGCGGCGGGTGCGCGCCGCCGCGATCCCGGCGTTCTACATCTGCTCACTTAGCCAAAAGTCTCTTATTTACAAGGGAATGTTCCTCGCTGAGGACCTTGACGCCTTTTATCCGGACCTCAAAGATCCGCGGTTCGTGTCGGATATCGCGATCTACCACCAGCGCTATTCGACGAACACGTTCCCGCAATGGGCGCTGGCGCAACCGTTTCGGATGCTCGCCCACAATGGCGAAATCAACACCGTCCGCGGCAACATTAATTGGATGAAATCCCATGAGATCCGAATGGCGTCGGAGGCCTTCGGCGAGCATCAAGAGGATGTGAAGCCCGTCGTGCCGAACGGCGTGTCGGACTCCGCCGCCCTCGACGCCGTTTTCGAGATGATGGTGAAGGCGGGCCGTTCGGCGCCCATGGCGAAGGCGCTCTTGATCCCTGAAGCCTGGTCGAAACGCGCCTCCATCATGCCCGACGCCCACGCCGCTCTCTACGCCTATTGAAACGCCGTGATGGAGCCGTGGGACGGCCCGGCGGCGATCGCCGCGTTTGCCGGCCGGTGGGCGATCGCCGGCCTCGCACGGAACGGGCTCC
>CAYYNG010000129.1:0-5961 GCA_964472435.1 uncultured Hyphomonadaceae bacterium
CGAAAATAACATATCCTGGGTGCGAAGAGATGAGGCGTTTTCCACCACCAAGCTCTCCGCATAGGCCAACAATTCAGTTGGTGTTTTGCTTTTAAGTTCTCGTAACGTCACCTGAGTGACATTGTCGAAGGACGAGTCAGGCATGAAGTCTGGTTCCGAAGGGTGCGTCGTCGAGAGGACGCGATGTTCTATGCGTTAGAACGCACGACGACGATCTCATAATCTCTGAAAGCGGTCTGCAGTCAAGACCGGAAGTTTCGAGGCGTCGCTTAAAAGGGTTTCACAATCACGAGAATGACGACACCGATCATAAGAATGAACGGCGCTTCGTTTATCATTCGGAGCTGGCGTTCTGAAACAGCGCTGTCGCCGCGATCGATCCGTCGGCCCATGGCGACAAATGCCCCGTGCAGCCCGCTGATGCCAAGCACCAAGAGAAATTTGAGGGCGAACCATCCACCGGCCGCGATTTGAGGGTTCATCGCCACAAGGGCAAGTCCCAACACCCAGACCGCGATAATGGAAGGCGTTAGAATGATGCGGCGCAGGCGCTCGGCGGCGAGTTTCATTTCTTCGAACAGCGGTTGGCCGACGCTCGACTTCAGCTGGTAGATTTTAAGACGCGGATACATCAGCATCCCCGCCATCCACGCGACGATGAAGATCAGGTGGAACGCCTTCACATAGAGATACGCCACGCTCAGGCTCCCTTCACAAGCCCGACCACCCGCTCGACATGGGGGATCGGCGTTGCGGGCGTGACGCCGTGGCCGAGATTGAAAATGTGCGGCCGGTCGGCATAGGCGCTCATGAGCCGCCGCACGCGCGCGTCAAGCGCATCGCCGCCAGCGACCAAAAGCAGGGGATCAAGGTGGCCCTGAACCGCCAACTCAGCGGGCAGGGCCGCGTTCACGAAAGCGGGCGAAGCTGCGGTGTCGAGTCCGACGCCTTGGATGTCGACGGCTTTCGCATACTCGCCAAGCATGACGCCCGCGCCCCTTGGAAACCCGATGATCGGCTTATCAACCCCCAGCCGGCGCAATTCGTCGACGAGGCGCATGGTCGGCGCGATTATGATGTCTCGGAACACATCGTCCGGCAGTCCCTCCGCCCAACTGTCGAACAACATCAAGGCGTCCGCGCCGGCGTCGACTTGGCCCTCCAGGTAGAGCGCGGTGGTGTCGGCGAGTTGGAAGAGGGCGTCCCGCAATTCGGCTGGCCGCTCGTAAGCCCAAGACTTCGCAGCGCTTTGATCGGTCTTGCCCCGTCCTTCGATGGCATAGAGCGCGACGGTCCAAGGGGCGCCGGCGAAACCGATCAGCGCGACGTCGTCGGGAAGCCGTGCGGCCACCCGTTCGACCGTCTCAAAGACCGGCGACAACCGATCCGTGATCGCTGACGCCGATCGTTTGGACAAGTCGGCTGCGACGGTCATCTTTTCAACGATTGGTCCGGCGCCCTCTTCGAACCGAACCTCCAACCCCATCGCGTCGAGAATAAGAAGAATATCGGCGAAGAGGATCGCCCCATCCATGCCATAGCGGTCGATTGGCTGCAGGGTCGCTTCCGCGGCTAGGGAGGGGCTGTAGCAGAAGTCCAGAAAGTTCCGCGCTTTCGCTCGCAATTCCCGGTACTCAGGCAGATGACGGCCGGCTTGCCGCATCATCCAGATCGGCGGGCGCGGCGGCTTTCGCCCCGCAAGGCACTGTAGAAGAGGGGATTGCTCCAGGGTGGCCATCGGGCGGTCTACCTCATTGATTCGGGGTTATGATTATTACGCCGCGAAAATCGTGGACAACGGCGCTGTTGAGAGGACATCCGCTTTGGCTCACAGCTTTTCAACAGGCGCGCTTGCGCATTAACCATGCTTTAAGCATTTGAAACAGCGGTTAAAAGGCGCACACCGGGCGGGGTCGCCCACAGTCGAGCACATGGCGGGAACAGACGGCGGTGATTTCATCCGAATGTGGACAAACAGACGCTGATCCCGGGAGAACGATGATACCCACATCTTGTCCACAACCCCCGTTGAAAACGTCCTCTCCGGCCGAGGTTGCCTACTGATATGGCGATGCGTCCGCTGGTTTTTTTCAACGTCCATCTCGTCTCGGACTCAACGGGCGAGACCTTGAACGCCGTGATGCGCGCCGCCTCAGCGCAATTCGATAACGTCCAGCCGATCGAGCACAATTATTATCTGGTTCGATCCGAGCGTCAGCTTGAACGTGTCATGGGCGAGATCGAGGCGGCGCCCGGCGTCGTTTGGTTTACGATCGCCGACGAGTCGCTTCGAATGAAGCTCGAAGCTTTTTGCCGCGAGCGCAGCGTGGCCGTCCTTCCGGTTCTGGACCAATCCATCCATATGTTGAGCCGGCACCTCGGCGTCTCGGCGACCGATCGGATCGCCGGCCAGCATGCGCTTGACGCCGGTTATTTCAATCGGATCGAAGCCGTCAATTTCGCCCTGGCCCACGACGATGGACAGAATATCGAGAGCTTGACGTCGGGAGATGTCATCCTCGTCGGCGTGAGCCGCACATCGAAGACGCCGACCTGTGTTTATCTCGCAAACCGACGGATCCGCTCCCGCAATATTCCCTAGGTGCCTGGCGTGCCGCCGCCACATGTCCTCAGCGAAGTCCGCCCCGACGGGCCGATGGTTGTAGGGCTTCGGATCAGCACCGAACGGCTCGTCCAAATTCGCCGCGAACGCCTGATCGGTTTGAACGAAAACCATCAAACCGATTATGCGAACGAGGAGGCTGTCCGCGCCGAGGTGACGGAAGCGAATCGGCTTTTCCAGAAGAAGCGCTGGCCGGTCATCGACGTCTCCCGTCGCTCGGTCGAGGAGACGGCGGCGGCCATCATTAATAAATTGTCGGAGCGTCGCCGATGACAACTCATCAGATTACGCTGGCATCGGGCAGCGCGTCGCGGCGGGCGCTGCTTGCGAATGCGGGCGTCGACGCCGAAGCCGTGTCGCCGAACGTGGACGAGGACGCGGCGAAGGCCGCTATGCGCGCCGACGGGCTTGGGGTTGCCGATCAGGCCATGCGGCTCGCCGAGCTGAAGGCGGTGAAGATCTCCTCCCAAAGATCGGGACTGGTGATCGGCGGCGACCAAATGCTGGGCCTTAACGGCGTCGCGTTCGACAAACCAAAGGATCGAGACGCCGCTGCGGACCACCTGAGACGGCTTTCCGGGGCGACACATATCTTGGAGACGGCTTTGGTTGTCGCCGACGGAGGGCACGTGGTTTGGCGGCATCTCGCGCGCCCAAAGCTCACCATGCGCCCCTTGAACGAGGCATTTATCACCGGGTATCTCGACGCCGTGGGTGCCGGCGTCTTGTTGACCGTTGGCGGATACCAACTGGAAGGACTAGGCGCGCAGTTGTTCACGAAAATCGAGGGCGACTACTTTTCGATCCTCGGGCTGCCGCTCTTGCCGCTCTTGGATTATCTACGCACCCGCGGCGCGATCCCCTCGTGAGCGGATCGGCGCAGCCGACGCCGTTCGGCGTGGTGGGCGATCCCGTGGATCACTCCCTCTCTCCGCTGATCCATGGCTTCTGGCTCGACGCGCACGGTTTCAATGCAACATACGGGGCCCACAGGCTCCGAACGAACACGCCGGTGGCGGATCTAAAGGCCCTTGCGCGGGCGGGATTTGGAGGTCTCAATGTCACACTGCCGTACAAATCCCACGCCCTAGAAGCTGCGGCGGAGGCGGAGGAGACCGCGGTGGCGATCGGCGCCGCGAATACGCTGACGGCGGCGGGCGGCGGCTTATGGCGGGCGGCCAACACGGACGCCGTCGGTTTCACGCGAGCGCTCGACGCTTTTATCGGCGACGCCCTCCCGCAGGACGCGCTCATCATCGGCGCTGGAGGGGCTGCCCGGGCTGTTTTCCATGTGCTGAAGGGCCGCGGGATCGCAATGCGCATCGTAAACCGCACGCCGGCCAAAGCAGAGCGGGCCGCCGCGGAGCTCGGCCTCGCCGAGGCGCGCATTCACGCCCTCTCGGACCTCCCTCGCTTGCTGGAGAGCGCTGCGATCGTCATCAATACCGCCAGTCTAGGCCATGAAGGCGCGGGGTTCGCGTGGCCGGTCGGCGAGGGCCGGCGCGCCATGGATATTTCTTATGGTTCGGCGGCGGACCGGGTTCTGGGACCAGCGCGGGCGGCGGGATGGGTGGTGGAGGACGGCCTTCGAATGCTTGTGGAGCAAGCCGCTGCGTCCTTTCAGACTTGGTTCGGCGTGTCGCCAAACGTCGAGGCGGCGCTGACCCTATGCCGCGGGCGGCGCAAACGATGATCGTTCTCGGACTTACGGGCTCGATCGGCATGGGGAAGTCGGCGACGGCGCAGATGTTCCGCGAAGGGGGGCTGCCTGTCTACGACGCCGACGCAGCCGTGCATGCGCTATATGCCCAAGGCGGGGCGGCTGTCGAACCGGTCGAGGCGGCGTTTCCCGGGGTCTCGGCGGACGGCGCGATCGATCGCTCGCTCCTGCGCGACAGGGTGATCGGTCAGGCCCAAGCCATGGCGCGACTGGAACGGATAGTGCATCCCCTCGCCGCGGCCGCGCAAATCGCGTTTCGAGAGGAGGCGGAGGCCGCAGGCGCCCCCTGCGTCGTCTTGGACGTGCCCCTCCTTTATGAGACGGGCGGGGATCGAGCTTGCGACTATGTCGCTGTGGTCACGGCCCCTTCGGCATTGCAGGCCGAGCGCGTTCTCTCGAGAGCCGGCATGACCCAAAGCGCGTTCGAAGCGATCCTCGCCAAACAAACGCCGGATGCGGAAAAGCGGGCGCGTGCCGATTTTGTCATTTCAACCGGGTTTGGGTTCGACTTCGCACGCGCCCACGTCGAGGCCATTATCGCGCTGATGATTCGATTGGAGGGCGCTCTCGATGCGTGAAATCGCTTTCGACACGGAAACCACGGGACTCGAATGGGACAAAGATGACCGCATCATTGAGCTTGGCGCGGTCGAAATGGTCAACCACGTCGCCACGGGGCGCACGTTTCGCGCCCTGGTGAACCCGGGGCGGCCCGTCTCTGCGAAGACGGTCGAGATCACCGGGATCACCGACGAGATGCTGGCGGATAAGCCGGCCTTCGAAGCCCCAGAAATCGTCGCGGCGTTCCTCGCGTTTGTGGGCGATGCCGCATTGGTGGCCCATAACGCCGCTTTCGACCGTGGTTTCTTAAATGCCGAACTTGCACGCTGCGGCCGGCCGCCGATTCCAGAGCCGCGGTGGATCGACACCGTGGCCTTGGCCCGTCGCAAATTCCCAGGAGGGTCCGCCTCGCTCGACGCCCTCTGCAGGCGCTTCGACATCTCGCTGGAAAGCCGCACGCTGCACGGCGCTCTTTTGGACGCCCAGCTGCTCTCCCAAGTCTATCTAGAGCTATGCGGGGGGCGCGTCCGGTCTTTCGAATTCGACTCGGTTCGCGCGTCGGCGGCAGACCGCGTCGGCGGGCCGGCGCGTCAGCGTCCTCGTCCGCTGCCCGCGCTCCTGTCGGAAGATGAGCGCGCCGCCCGACGGTTCTGACGTCACATTGATGCGGAACCGGTTCGGCCAGATCGGCAACCGCGTCTGCTCGATCGTCGTATCGGTCACCGGACCGACCAGGTTCGGCAGGTCGGGAACCGCCACGTCGCTCGACACCGTGCCGCCGGGACTGGTGCCACTCTGGCATGCTTGAAGCATCAACGCCGTCGCAACGACGGCAATCACACGCATCGTCATCTCGAGAACCGCCTTTAGTGTTGGTTGGGCCCGCGCCTGCCGTGCCGATGCGCTCAGCCCGCCCCGGCGCGTTGTCGGGCATCGTTGCAGAACCGGCATCGCCGCGTCCGGGTGGTACTCCCGGGTCATGCCGTCGGCAATGCTCATTCGGCATGGTGCCATCGGCCGGCACTCAATCATCGTTGGATCGCCGCTGCCAGCGCGT
>CAYYNG010000130.1:0-5938 GCA_964472435.1 uncultured Hyphomonadaceae bacterium
ATACGGCTCTATGTCAGCAGGCTCCTGCTCGCCTCATGGCTGGCGGTGACCTTTGGCATGGTTGCGTTGGTGACGATTCTCGACTCGGTGGCGAATGCCGGTGAAATCGCCGCCAATCCCGAAGGCGGCGGGCCGATGCGCTACATGCTTCTGCGGTCGCCTGTTATTTTCGATCAAGTTTATCTCTTTACATTGATGGTCGCCCTGCTGCTGACCTTTGTCGCCCTCATTCGCCGCAATGAGCTGGTCGCTCTGCTGGGCGTCGGTTTCTCGGTGCCGGCGCAGATCCGGCTGCTCGCGCCGGTGGTCGTCTTGATCGCCGTGGCGAGCGCGGTCTTTATCGATCACGCCGTGCCGCCGGCCGTTCGCGACCTCAGCGCCTGGGGCGTCGGCGAGTATGAGGGCGGCAATTTAAGCGAGGAGGAGCCGCTTTGGCTCAATGATGACGGCCTTTTCGTCCGAATTGCGGGTCAGGTTGGGGAAACGGGCCTGCGAGGCCTCACCTTCTTCAACCGCAACGAGGAGGGCCACGTCCGCGCCGTGACCTGGGCGACGCGCGCCCTGCATGACGGCGAGACCGGGTGGGCCCTGGGCGGCGTTCAAACGGTGCCTGTCGCCGGAGAGACGGTGGAGCCGATGACGGTTTGGCGCACCACCCAGAGCCCGGAAATGATCGCCCGCCTTGCGGCGGAGCCCCGTAGCCTGTCGGTGCGGGACCTGCGGGAGTTCGCCCGGTTGCGGGGCTCGGGCAGCCGGCCCTCGGCAGCTTATCGGGTCTGGCATCTCGGGCGCATCGCCCTGCCGCTCACCTCGCTGGCGCTGTTGTTTCTCGCCGCGCCGCTGATGCAGCGCGTCGGCCGGGGCGCCAATGGCACGATCGCCATGATTTTCGGGGCGATCATCGGATTTCTGTTCCTAATCTTCGACGGCATCACCCGAACGATGGGGGCCGCAGGCGCCTTGTCGCCCTGGATCGCCGGCCTCGCCCCTACGGTTATTCTCGCCTTAGTGGGAATGTATTTATGGCTTCGCCAAGAGGCGATGCGCTAGCCGGCGACGGCCGCGCGGGACACAGCGCTTGTTTCTTTCAGGGTCGCAAACGCCGCCAACACCTCGTCGATTTCGGCCTCGGTATGCGCCGCCGAGAGGCTGAGCCGCAGAAGCGCGACGCCGCCGGGGGTCGCTGGCGGCGCAGCGAGGTTCACATAGATCCCGCGATCGAAGAGCGTGTTCCAGTCGGCGAAGGCGGTGGCTTCATCGACGCAGCGCACCGCGACGATCGGGCTGACGTCTGCGGCGAGATCGAAGCCCATGGCCGCGAGGCCGCTGTGCAATTGCTCGGCGCGGGCCCAGAGGTTTCTTGGAAGGTCCGGCTGTCGGATGATTTGGTCCAGCGCCGCCTGGGCGCTCGCGATGCTGGCGGGCGAGGACGAAGCGGTGAACATGTACGGCCGCGACATCCGGATGAACTCGAATTCCGGATGGCGGGACGAGCAGAACCCGCCGATGGACGCCAAACTCTTTGAGAACGTGCCGGCGTAGAAGTCGACCTTGTCGAGGACGCCCTGCTGTTCGGCGAGGCCGCGGCCGCTCGGCCCGAAGCTGCCGAAAGAGTGCGCCTCGTCGACGTAAATGTAAGCGCCGTGGCGGTGGGCGACATCGGTGAATTCGTCAAGCGGCGCAAGGTCTCCGAACATGGAATACATGCCCTCGACAACCACCAGCTTGCTGCCGCCGGTGTCTGGAGCGCGGGAAAGGCGTTTGTCCAAGTCGGCGGGATTATTGTGGCGGAACCGAACGGTCGTTGCGGTGGTAAGTCGGCATGCATCGTAAATGCAGGCATGGCTGTCGGCGTCGATGAAGATTTGATCCTTATCGTCCGTCAGCCCCGAAATCGCGGCGAGGTTTGTTTGGTAGCCGGTCGAGAAGACGATGGTGGAGGGCATGCCGAGAAAACGACTGATCGAACGTTCGAGCGCGGTGTGCTCGGCATAGGTCCCGTTCGCCTGGCGGCTTCCGGTCGTTCCGGTGCCATGAGCGTCGATCGCGGCTTTGGCGGCCGCCGTGCAGTCCGGGTCGAAGGTCAGGCCGAGATAATTATTGGTGCCGACCAGTATGACCTCGCGACCGTCCACCACGCCGCGCGTGGGCGAGAGGATCTCGTCGAACTGGATCCCGATCGGGTTCCGTCCGATCTCCAGCACGCGCTGCAGGCGGGCGAGATAGGAGTCGTACTTTGCGAAAATACTCATAAACAGCTCCCGGCCTCAGCCCGCTTTCAACGAGCGGATTGTGTCGACGATATCGCCGATAGATTTGATTTCACTGATATTTTCCATCGGAAAGGAAATATCGTAAGCGTCTTCCATCTCCATAATGAGATCGAAGACTGCGACGGAATCGACCTCCAAATCCGAGATGAGACCTGTTGAGCGCGTCAGTTGAACGTCGCCGCGATTATACGGCGCGAGCAGGGCGCATGTCTTTTGAAAGATTAGGTCCGCGCTTTCGATACTCATCCGTTCACCTCCTGCGGACGCTCGATCTGCCCGCTCTTGGCCGCCGCGTCCACGCCTAATGCCAGCGCGATTGCAGACGACAGGTCATAGGCGCCGGCGATTTCCACATCGCCTGTCATATTCGGGTGCAACAGCTCGTTGATCTTGCCCGGGTCCGCGTGGGTCGGATGGCGCGCCATCCAAGCTATCGCGCTAAATAGCGTCGCAGCCAGCGCAAGCAAGGCGGGCGACAGCGGAAGGACGCGCACCTGACGCCTTAATGCCACACTTCCTGCAGCCGCAACGTCCGTCCAACCGACGGATCGGACCCCATAGGGCTCGATCAATTATTGGTCATCCGCCCCCTCCAGGGTCCAATCGACGAGCGCGCGGGCGATGTCGTCGACATGGGCGAGGGAGAACCGGGCGCGCCGGCCCGCCTCGCCGCCGGGGACGGGGAAAACGCCGGCGCGCAACGCCTGGACGAGCGGCCGGGTCGCCGCATCGTCTGCGCCGATGATCGCCGGTAGGCGCACGATCAACGCGTCCATATCTCCGGCGGCCGACCGGACCGCGTCTTCGCCGGCGCGTTTCGAGGCGGCGTAGTCCGACATCTCCGGTGCGCGGGCGGCGATGGAGGAGGCGAGGACGAAACGCTTCACGCCGGCGGCGGCCGCCCGTTCCGCCAGCGCGCCCGCCGCGGCCGCGTTGATTTCGAGGAAAGCGCTGCGCGACAGGGCCTTGGTAAGGCCCGCGAGATGGATCACCGCCTCTGCGTCCTGCAGCAGCGCCGCCTCGGCGCTCGCATCGCCCAGGCGGCCTTCGATCCAAACCGTGTCTTTGGGCGCATCGGTCGGCGGCTGTCCGCCCGGACGCAGAAGCGCGGAGACCCGTGCGCCGCGCCTCTGCAGCGCCTTAAGAACGCCGCGTCCGATAAAGCCCGTGCCGCCGGTTACGGCGATGCGATCGAGGTGGCGGTTCATGCAACTCGCACGCAAACGAAGATCCCGGCGAACCCGGCGGCGCCTCGTTGCGTGTCCTTGTCTGTCTCAAGCCCAGTCGCAGCGAACACCGTGATACAACCCTGGAACTTTGCGCGTGTGACTGGCCGGACGCACTGCGCCGGCGGCCGCGAAACTGCGCGCAGCAGCCTCAAAACAGCCGGCGTGTCAACACGCGTTAACTTTATCTCCGGCGGCTTAAGGCGGGGGCGTCTTCGGCTTATAGCGGCAGAGGTGGGCGATCGCGCAGGTCCAACACTTCGGCTTTCTCGCCACGCACGTGTATCGGCCGTGTAGGATCAGCCAATGATGCGCGCCCAGCTTGTAGGCGTCTGGCGTTGCCCGCTCGAGCGAGGCTTCCACCGCGTCCGGCGTTTTGCCCGGCGCAAGGCCGGTGCGATTCGCCACGCGGAAAATATGCGTGTCGACGGCGATGGTCGGTTGGCCGAACGCTTCGTTCAGGACGACGTTCGCGGTTTTCCGGCCGACGCCGGGCAATCGTGTCAGCGCGTCGCGATCCCGGGGCACCTCGCCCCCGAATTCTTCGATCAGCATCTTCGACAAGGCGATCACGTTTTTCGCCTTGTTCCGCCATAACCCAATGGTTCGGATGTGTTCGGCGACGCCGTCCTCGCCCAGCGCGAGCATCGCCTCCGGGGTGTCGGCGATGGCGAACAGACGCTCGGTGGCTTTGTTGACGCCGACATCCGTCGCCTGGGCCGAGAGCGCGACCGCGACCACGAGGGTGTAGGGGTTGATATAATTGAGTTCGGTTCTCGGATCGGGACGTTCCGCCGCCAGGGCGTCGTAAAGCTCGGCCGCCTTCGCTTTCGAGAAAACGCGGGGGCGGCGGGCCGAGGTCTTGCGCGTGGCGGGCGTCGCATCGGGCATGGGCCGGCTTCTAGGGGCGCGTCGTGTCGCCGCGCAAGCGCTTTCGGCTTGTGGCCGGTTGTGGGATCCGGTCTATTCCAACGCCATGACAGCGGCCGCGACCATCTATCTCGACGCTCTCTTAGAGCCCAACCAGTCGCTCAGTCCGAGGGCGTTGGCCTGGATCGTCGCCGGCGTCGCCGGCGTCAGTCTGGTTGCAAGCCTCTCCTTTCTTAAGATCGGCGCGCTGCCCGTCGTCGGTTTCTTCGGCCTCGACGCGTTGGCGGTGGCGCTGGCGCTTCGTCACAATTACCGGGTTCAACGTCAACGGACGCGGGTCCGGGTGACGGCTGACGAGGTCCGCCTCGACCATGTCGACCCCCGTGGACGCTCGAAATCGGCGGGCGTGCCGACGGCGTTCGCGCGGGTCGAGCTGGACGAGCCGCTCACGCCTGCGAGCCTTTTGCGGATCGAGCATGGCCGCAAAGCTTATGTGATCGGGCGCTTTCTAACGGCGCCGGAGCGTAAATCGCTGGCCGAAGCGCTCCGCCGGGCCATTCGGCGGGCGCGTTTGGAGCGATTCGACGCCTGAATCGGCGATCGCCTCTTTTCAAAAGGTGACGCCTGCGTCATACTTTTTCTTAAATGTTCAAGGCGACAGATCGCCCGTCTGAAATGCGAGGCGCAACGACCGCTTCAGGAGGAACCCATGGCCGACACCGCGCAATCGATCGACACCCCGCTTGAGCGCCCGAAAGTGACCGCTCGAGAGCCGCTCCACCCCAACTATCTGCGATATGGAGAAGCGGTGCCGCCGGCCTCCGAACTGGATCTTGAAACCCTGGATCTCGTCGACGGCGAAGTATGGCGCCAGGGCAAATACTGGGATCGGTTCGAGCGCCTGCGCAATGAAGATCCGTTGCACTGGACGCCCGACAGCTTCGTCGGCCCTTACTGGTCCGTCACCCGTTACGACGACATCATGGCCGTCGACATCGACCATAAGCGCTTTTCTTCGTCCTGGGAGCATGGCGGCATCACCTTGGGCGGCCCTATCTCGGATTTCGAGCTGCCTATGTTCATCGCCATGGACGAGCCGCGGCACTCTGAACAGCGTAAGACGGTTCAGCCCGCCGTCGCGCCCAACATGCTCGAAGAGTACGAGCCGTTGATCCGGTCCCGGACCCAGGGCCTCTTGGACAGCCTCCCGGTGAATGAACCCTTCGATTGGGTCGACACGGTTTCGATCGAGCTCACGACCATGATGCTCGCGACGCTCTTCGATTTCCCGTTCGAGGACCGGCGGAAGCTGACGCGCTGGTCGGACGTCACCACCAATATGAACAATCCCGATATCTGCCCTGGCGGCGAGGAGCAGTGGCGCGCCGAACTGCTCGAGTGCCTCACGACCTTCATGGGCATCTATCAAGAGCGTGGACGACAGCCGCTGAAGAACGACCTGATCAGTCTGCTTGCGCACGGCGAGAAAACCCGCGACCTCGCGCCGATGGAACTGTTGGGCAACGTCATTCTGCTGATTGTCGGCGGCAACGATACGACCCGGAACTC
>CAYYNG010000131.1:0-5888 GCA_964472435.1 uncultured Hyphomonadaceae bacterium
GTACCGATTTCGCGAAGCATGTTGAGGCACGCTTCGTTGGCGCCGCCATGGCTTGGCCCCCAAAGGCTTGCGACGCCCGCCGCGATCGCAGCGAACGGGTGGGCCCCCGAGGAGCCGGCGAGCCGGACCGTCGAGGTCGACGCGTTTTGTTCATGATCAGCCTGCAAGATGAGGAGGCGATCCATCGCGCGAGCCATGACCGGGTTGACGACATATCGCTCGGCCGGCACCGAGAAACACATTCTGAGGAAATTCTCAGAGTAGGAGAGCTCGTTCTGCGGCTCCACGAACGGTTGACCGATCAAGTATTTGTAAGACCGCGCTGCGAGCGTCGACATTTTCGCGATCAGCCTGTGGCTCGAAAGCCGGCGTTGATAGGGATCGGTGATGTCCATCGCGTCGGGATAAAACGCGGCCAGCGCGGCCACCGTGCCGGTCATCATCGCCATCGGGTGACTATCGCGGCGAAAACCGTCGAAGAACCGGTCCATCTGAGTGTGCAGCATCGTGTGGTGCGTGATGATGCCGGCGAACTCGCGAAACTCCCTCTGGGTCGGCAACTCGCCGTTCAGAAGAAGATAGCAGACCTCCAGAAAGCCGGAGTTCTCAGCGAGTTGCTCGATTGGATAACCGCGATAGAGGAGGATCCCCTCGTCGCCGTCGATGAAGGTGATCTGGGATTCACAGCTGGCTGTGGAGGTGAAGCCGGGATCGAGGGTGAACACGCCGGCCGCGCCGTAGAGGTGTTTCACATCGATCACATCCGGCCCGTGGGTGCCGCTCATAACGGGAAGGTCGACATCGACGCCCTTAATCTTGAGCGTTGCGGTGTCGGTTTGGCGGGTTCTGTTTTCCATAGTCGTCTCAGCTGCCTTCTTGTGTTGCGGCGGCGCCGCCGGCGCCGAGTTGATCGTCGATCCGCCCTAAGGCTTCGTCGCGGCCCAGCCAGGCGAAAACCTGACCAAGATCCGGCGCCGGCGCTCCGCCCGTTAAAGCGGCGCGAACGGGTGGCCCGATCTCGCCCATGGTCACGCCCATCTTATCGCAGAACGCCTGCAGCGCTGTTTCCAACTCTGCCTGCGTCCACCGTTCCGTCTTCTCAATGTGCTGGCGCAGCATAGCTAAGCGGTCAAGCCCTTCGCCTTTCAAGGATTTGCGGGCGCGTTTGTTCAGCTCGAGGGGTCGTTCGGCGATCAAAAACCCAAATGCGGCCGCCAAATCAGGCAAAGTCGGCCCGCGATCCTTCATATGCGGCAGCGCAACACGAACCCTTGCGGCCGCCTCCGGCGACAGATCACGATCGCGTTTCAGGCGATCAAGCACCAGGATCGCGAGCGCGTCGTCGTCTGCGTTTCGGATGTAGTGGGCGTTCACCGAGGCGAGCTTGTCGAAATCAATCCGAGCCGGCGCTCGTCCAATGGCGGCGAGGTCGAACACGGCCGCAGCCTCTTCAAGGGTGAAGAGCTCCCAGTCCCCATGGCTCCACCCGAGGCGAAGAAGGTAGTTCGCCAATGCTTCGGGGAGATATCCCATCTCCCGGTAGGCTTCGACGCCCAGCGCCCCATGGCGCTTCGAAAGCTTCGCTCCATCCGGCCCGTGGATCATCGGCACATGGGCGAAGACGGGCGGGATCCAGCCGAGGCCTTGATAAATCGGCAGCTGGCGGAACGTGTTACGAAGATGGTCGTCGCCGCGGATCACGTGGGTGACGCCCATGTCATGGTCGTCGACCACCACCGCCAGCATATAGGTCGGCGTTCCATCGGCGCGGAGCAGGATCAGATCGTCGATTTCATCGGCCCGAATCTCAATACGGCCTTGGACCTGGTCGTCAACGATAATCGAGCCCTTGTCCGGGGCGCGCAAGCGGACGGTGAACGGGGCGTCCCGCGCGGGGGCTGCGCCGCCGTCGCGATAGGGGGAGCGGAAGGGCGCGAGAAGGGCGTCCGCTTCCGCACGCAACGCGACCCGTTCGGCATCGGACAGTCCGTCGGCTTTCGCCGCCGCCCGCTTTGCTTCGCCCTCGTCTCGCCGGGCCTCCAGCTCCTCGGGCGTGACATAGCAGCGAAACGCCGCCCCGGAGGCGAGCATGATCTCCGCGCAGTCCGCATGTCGTTTGGCCTGGGCTCGCTGAAACACGGGCGGTTCGTCCGATGTGACGCCAAGCCATTCGAGCCCGGCGAGGATAGCCTCCACCGCTTCCGGAGTGGACCGCTTGATGTCGGTGTCTTCAACCCGGAGAAGAAACTTTCCACCATGACGGCGGGCGAATAGAAGATTGAAGAGCGCGGTGCGCGCGCCGCCGATATGCAGCATTCCGGTGGGGGAGGGGGCGAAACGGGTCGTGACGGTCATGGTGCGGCGAAATCCTCCCTGGCGGCGGGCGCAGGCCTATGCCGGCATGGATGAACACGGGGCGTCGCCCGCGCGCAAGGCCCAACGCGATTTCGCCGATTATGCGCGGTCAGCAGATCTGGCCGCGCTCTTCGGCGGGCTCGCCATTTGCATCGGCGCCTATGGCTATATGACGGCCGCGGAAGAGCCGCCGGGCTTGATCGTCGCCGCCGGGTTGGTCGCCACCCTTGGCCTTTATATTGGCGCCCGGCGGATTGGACTGGGGCTGTGGGCGACGCTTCCGGCGCTCGTTCTTCTCGGACTGTCAGCTGGAGCGGCGGCGGGGAAGATCAGAGCGGCTCTCGTCGCTGCGCCGGTGATCGCCGAACGCATCGGTCCGCTCATGGTGGAGGGTTGGGTTCGTCAGGTCGAGCCGCGCGCGGATGGGGTCCGCCTCCGGATCGCGGTCCACGCCGTTTCCGGCCTCGGGACGGGCGAGACGCCGTCAACGGTTCGCCTCACCCACACGGCGCCGCTCGCCGTCGCTCCCGGGCGGTTTGTCCGCTGTTGGGCGGTTCTTCGGCCCCCGCCGGGCCCCGCGATTCCGGGCGACTATGATTTTCGGCGCCAGGCCTGGTTCGAAGGCTTGGGCGGGGTCGGGTACGTTCAGGGTCGCTGCCGCGGCGGCGCTCTGGGCGCCCCGACCGGCCGCCTTGCCATGCTCCGCCTTTGGATCGACGCAAAGCGCCGCCGCCTGGCCGAGTATGTCTTTTCGGCCGCGGGGCCGCGGGCGGGCGGCTTTGCGGCGGCGGTGGCGTCCGGCGATCGAAGCTTCATGGCCGAGGCGGATCGGCGCGCCCTGCGGGAGTCCGGCCTTGCGCATCTCCTCGCCATATCCGGGCTCCACATGGCGATTGTCGGCGGGTTGGCGTTCTTCATCTTTCGCCGCGGGCTCGCCCTCATCGAGCCGCTGGCGCTGCGGACGCCCGTACAGAAGCCCGCCGCCGTCGCGGCGCTCTTGGTCAGCTTTATCTATCTTGTTCTCTCTGGCGGCGGCGTCTCCACCCAACGCGCCTTTATAATGGCGGCGGTGTTTTTCGGCGCGATCCTTGTCGACCGTCCTGCGTTCGGGCTTCGGTCCTTCGCGCTCGCCCTCTCGGCCGTCGCCCTCCTTCAACCCGAGGGGGTGGTCGCCCCGGGGTTTCAAATGTCGTTCGCCGCCACCGGGGTTCTGATCGCCGTGCACGGGGCCTGGACGGAGCGGCGGGCCTATGACGGCGGGCGAGGATGGGCCTCCGGGCCTGTTCTCGCCATAAAATCGCTGGTGCTGACCTCTGTCGCCGCCGCTGCAGCGACGGCGCCCTACGCCATCTTCCACTTCGACCGCGTGGCGGGGTTCGGTTTGGCTTCGAACCTTGTCGCCATGCCCATCGTGACGTTCGCCGCGGCTCCCGCCGCCGCGTTCGCCGTCGCCGCCGCGCCACTTGGCGGCGCTGAGCTCGGGCTCGCCGCGTTCGGCCTGACCCTTGAGGCCATTCTTTTCGTCGCCCATCTCGGCGCCGACCTTTCGTCGAAAGCGCCAATGGTGTTGCCCAAGATGCCGCCGGCCGCGTTGGCGGGGTTCACGGCCGCCTTGGTCGCTGTCATCGCAGCCCGCGGCCCATGGCGGATCGTCTTAAGCATGAGTTTTCTCGTCTCTGGCGTGGCGGCCTGGGCGCTCGCGCCTCGGCCTGCGCTGATCTGGTCGCCCTCGGGCGAGGTTCTGATCGAGAGAGGGCCCGGACGATACGAGCGCCGCGCGTTTATCGATGGCGAGGCCCTCGGTCCGCTCGGATTCGAGGGCGCCGAGGAGGGGCCGTCTTGCGCCGACGCGCCTTGCCGGGTTGCGACGGAAGCCGGCGCGGTATTGCTGATGCCGGAGTTCCGAGGCGACATTCCCTGCGGAGAGAGCGACCTCCGCCTAATCCTAACCGCCTCAACCGACCACGCCGAGCGTGATCAATGCGCAGCTGTTTTATCTTGGGCGCGGCTTCAGGCGCGTGGCGGGGCGGCGATTTTTCTGCCCCCAGGCGGCGGCGTGAGAATTAAGCACGCGCTCGCCGAGCGAGGGGCGCGGCCTTGGCGGCCGCTACCCGGTCACTCGTAACGCCGAACAAGGGCGACAAGCTTGCCTTGCACGCGGACGCGGTCGGCCCCGAAAATCCGGGTCTCATAGGCGGTGTTCGCCGCTTCAAGGGCGATCGTTTGCCCCTTCCGCCGAAGACGTTTCAGCGTCGCCTCTTCCTCGTCGATCAAGGCGACGACGATATCGCCGGTATTGGCGCTGTCCGTTCGCTTCAGAATCACGAGGTCATTCTCCAAAATACCGGCATCGATCATGGAGTCGCCGCGCACCTCGAGCGCGTAATAGTCGCTGCCGACGGGTAAATCGTGAGGCGGACGCACGCGGCCCGTTTCCGTCTGGATCGCTTCGATAGGCACCCCCGCCGCAATGCGGCCCAGCACGGGCAGCGTCGGCGCGCCATAGGCGGCGGGCCGGTGTTCCGCGCCGACCACGCTCGGCCGGAACGGCGCCCGAAGCGGGGCGGCGGCCATCGCAGCTTCCGGCAGCTTGAGCACCTCCAGCGCTCGGGCGCGGTGGGCGAGTCGGCGAATAAAACCACGCTCCTCGAGCGCTGTGATCAGTCGGTGGATACCGGACTTGGAGGCGAGGTTCAGCGCCTCTTTCATTTCATCGAAAGACGGCGAGACGCCGGTCTCTTGGATGCGCTCATTAATAAAGAGCAGCAGTTCTTTCTGTTTTGCCGTCAGCATGGGAGATCCTCGGGGTGCGACTCAATCACCACTTGTTCTACATGTGTTCCCCGCGATCGTCAAATGTTCCGGGCGCTGCGAAGCGCGCGGACCGCTGCGGATCGGTGGTTGGATTTCATGAGGCTTTCGCCGATCAGAAACCGCCGTGCGCCGCACCGGCGCAGCCGCGAGATGTCGCTGGGCGTTTTCACGCCGCTCTCCGAGACGAGCGGCCGTCCGGCGGGGACGCGGGCCGCCAGGGCTTCCGTTGTCGCGAGATCCGTCGTCATGGTCTTGAGATTGCGGTTGTTGATCCCAAGGAGCGCCCGGTGATCGAGATCGAGCGCGCGGGCGGCCTCGTCGGCGTCGTGCACCTCGACCAAGACATCCATGCCAAGATCCCAAGCCTCCGCGCAGAGTTCAGCCGCCAAGCGGTCGTCGACCGCCGCCATGATGACCAAAATGGCGTCCGCGCCGTAGGCTCGGGCTTCAAGAACCTGGAGGGGGTCAATCATGAAGTCCTTGCGGAGGAGGGGCGTCTCCACCGCGCTCGCAACCGTCTCGAGGTCGATTAGCCGGCCGCCGAAGCTTGGCCCGTCGGTTAGAATAGAGAGGCAAGCTGCGCCGCCCGCCGCGTAGTCCCGGTCGATCTCGGCGGGATCGGCGTCCATCAGAATGTCGCCGGCAGAGGGGCTCTTGCGTTTGATTTCGCATATGAGTCCGTTGTCGCCAGTCGCCACGACGTCGTCGAGCGCAGCGCC
>CAYYNG010000132.1:0-5841 GCA_964472435.1 uncultured Hyphomonadaceae bacterium
GAGGAGCGCTGGCTGCGGGCCTTCTTCGAGGCCGATGCCTCTGGGCGCGTGCAGCGATGGTTCCTCGACGATGAGCTGCTTGAGGCGTGGCGCGACACGGTTTCAACCCGGCTCGCCGCCTATGACGCCGCGCCCGACATCGATCCCATCACGTTCAGCGCAATGAACCACAATGGCGGCTGGACGATCAATGTCAGCCCGACGGAAGCCGCGGTTTCCATTCTCTATCGGTTGGAGGGAGAGCCGACGTTCCGAGAGACCGCTTACTGGGATCGGCAGGATCCGCGAACCGGACGGCCCTTGCCGATGCAGAGCATCAACTTACCGCTTGGAGCGCCCGCCCAAGCGATCGAGGTCAAGTATGTCGACGCGAGCGGCGCAGAGCAGGGGCCCTTCACCTATATGTTCGATCCAGCCGTTGGGTTCGTGGCGAACACGAGGCAGATCCTTGAGATGACCAAGACGTCATGGGTCGCAGGGCGCTCATTCGACGGTAAGTATCTGGTCTATTTCACCCACCTCGCAGGGCACATGTGCGGACTGTCGCGGATAGAATACAGCTTCGAACCCGACGGTCCGCTTCAACAGGAATGGCCGCTCGGAGCGTGCAACCCCCAGCGACCCGGCGCGCTCGTCGACGGCGTTTCGATCTATCGAGAGATCAAAGCGCCAGCAGATGCGGCTCGCATCCGCGTCACGTATCGAGACGGAACGCAGTCCGAGATCGTGACGGTGCCGCTCACCTATTTCGAATAGGCGAGCGGCGAGCGGCTTAAAGCAAGTTCGAAGCAAACGGGCTCGTTTGCGAACGGATACTTGCGCTTAAATAAGGACCTAAAGCGAAGGTCTGGAGTGCAACGAAAGACCGGCGCTTTAGACGCGTTCGACGATGATGGCCGGCGCCATGCCGCCGGCGGCGCACATGGTGACCAGGCCGCGCTTGAGGCCCTGGCGTTCAAGCTCGTCGACCATTGTTCCGATCAGGATCGACCCTGTTGCGCCGATCGGATGGCCAAGCGCCATGGCGCCGCCGTTCACGTTGACTTTTTCCCGATCAAGTTCGAGGTCCCGAATGAACTTCTCAGCCACTACGGCGAACGCTTCGTTGATCTCGAAGAGGTCGATATCGTCGGTGGTGAGTCCCGCCTTTTCGAGCACCTTCTGCGCCGCCGGAACAGGGGCGTTCAGCATCAGCGTAGGGCAGTCGCCCATGTTCGCCGTCGCCACGATGCGCGCCCGCGGCGTCCAGCCGTTCTTCTCGATCGCAGCTTCCGATGCGAGCAAGAGCGCCGCCGCGCCGTCGACCACGCCCGATGAGTTGCCGGCGTGGTGGATGTGATTGATGCGGCCTTCGAGCTCCGGATATTTTTGCGTCACTAGGGAGCCGTAGGTCGTGCCTTCTTCATCGATCGGCACGCCGGCGAACATGTCGAAGACGGTTTTCAAGCTGGCGAGCCCCTCGGCGGTCGTGTCGGGGCGCGGAAATTCCTCATGGTCTAAGGCGACAGAGCCGTCCTCATTGTGAACGGTCACAAGCGCTTTAGCGAACCGACCTTCCGCAATAGCGCGGGCGGCGCGCTGTTGACTGACCAACGCCAGGGCGTCGACGGCCTCGCGGTCGATGCCCTCGAGCGTCGCGATCGCATCGGCGCAGACGCCCTGCTGGCTTTGCGGGTGAAGTCTACGGAGGTGCAGGTTGCCCGCATCCAGCATCGGCGGGCTTTTCGGGTCCGCGGTGGACGACGTGTAGCTCATCATCTCGGTGCCGCCGGCGATGACGACGTCTTCCATGCCGGACATGACTTGGGCGGCGGCCAGGTTCACGCTGGTGATACCGGAGCCGCAGAACCGGTCCAGCGTCACGCCGCTCGCTTTAACGTCGTAGCCGGCGTCCAGCGCCGCCATGCGGCCGAGATCGGCGCCTTGCGCGCCTCGTTGGGACGAGGTGCCCCAGATGATGTCGTCCACCTCGGCGGTGTTGAGATCGTTCCGCTCTTTCAGCGCTTTGAGGACGGTCGCCCCGAGATGCTGAGGGTGGAGGTGGGCGAGCGCACCCTTTCCGACTTTGCCAATGCCGCGCGGGGTTCGGCAGGCGTCGACAATATAAGCTTCAGGCATCTTGAAATCCTCCCAGGGCGATTTGGATCTGTTTGCGTGTAGATTGACCGACTGACCAAGGGGCAGGCAAGGCCGTCGCGGTCAATCAGCCCGCATCACCGTGCAATAGAACCAGTAATTGTAGGCGTCAGGATAGGCGCGGCGGACCTCGATCTCTTCGCGACCCTCGCGCATAGGGATCATCTCGGGCTCGCGGCCGGCGTATTTCGCTTCGAGCGGTGTGAGACTTTGCTCCATCGGTCTATAATAGGCGTCCCACCAATCCGCATCGGGGAGGGGGAAGCGATCGATAAGATCGAACCCAGCCGCATCGATCGCCGCCAGAACGCCCGCCTCGTCCATCATGCCTGGATATTCGGCCCAACAGGCCTTGAGGTCCTTGGGGCGCTTGGCTTCGGGGATCATCCAGGCGGGTTCGTTGAACACAATCAGCCCGCCGGGCCTCAAGTGTCTGCGCCAGGCCGTCAGGCCGTTCTCGACGCCGAGAAAGTAGATCGCGCCCTCGCACCATATGAGATCGAGGGACCCCGGTTCGACGGGCGGCGCGGTCATGTCTCCGACTTTGGCATCGATCCGCTGTCCAACACCGGCCGCGGCGGCGCGCTTGGCGGTTTCCTCAGCGAAGGGCGGATAGAGATCGAACGCGATGATCCGCGCGCTGGGTAGTGCCCTTGCGAGCGCGATGGCGGACGAGCCGGGACCGCAGCCGAAATCGCTGATCAGCGGGGCATCGGGCAGCCGGCCCTTGACGATATCGAGCGCTTTCAGGGTCGATGCGTCGCTGCCGGGGCTTTGCCGCGGCAAACCGTTGTGGAGTTCGAAAAAGACGCGGGCCTGGACCGGGTCTGAGAAATCCACCTTACGCCGCCCAGCCCTGGAGGCGCGCCGCCTCTTCGCGCACGCGCTCCGGCCCGCCGAAAAGTTGACGGTTGAGCCCGATGCGTTTGAACCAATAGTGAAGGCCGAGGAGGTCGGTGAAGCCCATGCCGCCATGCACCTCGGTGGCGGCGCGCGCGATGAAGGTCCCAATTTCGGCGAGGTGGGATTTTGCAAGGCACGCCATAAGCGGCGCCTCCTTCGGATCGACGTCTTGGGCGTAGGCCGCGTGCCAGACGAGCGCACGTGCGGGTTCCAATTCAGCGGCCATCTCGGCGCAGAGATGTTTAACCGATTGAAAACTGCCGATGACGCGTTTGAATTGCTTGCGCTCTTTCGCGTAGGCGATGGCCTTTTCCAGCATCGCATCGGCTGCCCCCAGCGTGTCGGCCGCGAGCAGAACCCGGCCGACCTGGATCACTCGATCGGCCGCTTCGTTTTCAGTCTCTCCGCTAAGCCACTCGGCCTCGACGTTCTCAAACACGAGTTCGGACAGCGAGCGCGTCTTGTCGATGCTGGTGAGCGTGGCCCGGGAGAGGCCCGGCGTCTCGGCGGGGGTTATATGCAGGCGCCCGTCGGTATCGACAATCACGAGATGGGTCGCCGTCTCGACGTCAAGCGCAAAGAGCGCTCGACCGGTCAATCGGCCCACGGCATGGTGAACCCCCGCGCCCTCGCGCGCGCCCACATGCTCTGTGATCGCGACGCCGAAGCGCGCCTCGCTACTGGCGATCTTTGGGAGGAGCGCCTGTTTCTGCGCCTCCGTCCCAGCGGTGAGCACACCGACCGTCGCCATGGCAGTCGCGGTGAAACGGCTCGGCGCAATGGCGCGGCCCAGCGCTTCCTGGATCAGCGCCGCATCCAGGACGCCGAGGCCAAGCCCGCCATAGGTTTCGGGGACCAGCGCTTGAGCCAGCCCGAGTTCGGCGAGCCCGCGTTCGAGTTCGGCCGTTTTCGCCGCTTCCCCGCCCGCGATCTCGCGAACGGTGTCGAGCGGCGCGGCGCTGTCAAGGAAGCCCTTGATCGAGTCTTGAAGCAGCCGCTGGTCTTCCGACAGGGCGAATTCCATCAGCCGTTCTCCCTAGGCGACCGCGGGCTTCGGTTCGCGGGGAAGGCCGAGCCCCCGCTCGCCGATGATATTCTTTTGGATCTGCGCCGTGCCGCCGCCGATGATCAGACCCAGATCGTACATGTAACGCGCCTGCCAGCCGCCATTGTCCCGCAGATGGGGGCTGTCTTCGTAGAGCGCGCCCAACTCGCCCATGACGTCGATGGCGAGGCCGGCGAGCTGGTGGTTCAGCTCGCAGCCCTGGAGCTTGATGATGAGACCGGCGAGGCCCGGGCTCTCTTTCTTCATTGCATGGGTCATGACCCGGAGGCCGTTCGCTTGCATCGCATAGACCCGCGCTTGGAGGCGGATCAGCCGATCCCGGAAGACCGCATTGTCGATAAGGCGCTCGCCGTCGATGGTCTCGGTTCTCATCAGCTCGACGATCGAGAGGAGTCGGTTCAAAGCGGCGTTAGGGTCGCCAAGCATGCCGCGCTCGTGGGTCAGGGTGGCGTTCGCCACCATCCAACCCTGGCCGCGTTCACCGACGATCTGGTCCGCCGGAACGCGCACATCGGTGAAGAACACCTCGTTGAAGTTCGCCTCGCCCGTCATGTCGACCAAGGGGCGGACCTCGATGCCCGGCGTTTCCATGGAGAAGAGGAGATAGCTGATCCCCTCATGCTTTTTCGCGTTGGCTTCGGTGCGCACGAGGCAGAAGATCATGTCCGCCTGGCGGGCCGTTGAGGTCCAGATCTTCTGGCCGTTTATGACGAAATCGTCTCCATCGAGCACGGCTGAGGTGGTGAGGCTCGCGAGATCGGAACCAGAGCCTGGCTCGGAATAGCCTTGGCACCACACCATTTCGCCTTTGAGCGTCGGGCGGATATAAGCCTCTTTCTGCGCGTCGGTTCCGAGCGCCAGGAGCGTAGGAACGAGCATCGAAATGCCTTGGCCGGCGAGCGGCCCCGGCAGCCCGGACCGGGCGAATTCCTCAGCGATGATCCGAGATTTGAGGATGTCGGGCGCAGCGCCATATCCGCCATATTCAGAAGGGATCGTCCGCGCCGCCAGGCCGTGTTCGATCAGGAACGTTTGCCAGGCTAGGCGTTTGGGGTTTTTAAGGCCGCGATCGTCGGCCTTGGGCGCTTGGTCCCGAGCATCTTCCAACGTGCGGCGCACGTCCGCGCGAAAAGCCTCGTACTCCTCGGTAAAGGCGAGATCCATCGCAATCCTCCCGGGGTCGGCGCGTCGGTCGCGCGCTCGTCTCGACTTACGTTCGCGCAAAGGAGAAGGGATGGCTAGGGGCGATGTTGGGGAAGGCGCGTCACGCCACGAACGGGATCAGCGCTTTACGGTCTTTCGGATAGTCAGGAAACTTTTCTTTATACCATGCGTGGTGGGTGAACGCGCGCGGGCCGATATTCGCGGCCGTGTAGAAAGCGAACGCTGCGCCTGGCAACGACCACGTGGCGATGGCGAAACCTGTCCATTCCAGGATCTCACCGAAATAGTTCGGGCAGCTGATATACTTGAAGAGGCCGCCTCGGGGGATCTTGTATCCGGTCTCGCCGGGCTTGCGCAGCGTGATCAGCGTCCGGTCCGCCCAGTAATTGATCGAGAAGCCGGTCACGAACATCGCCGCGCCGATGACGAAGCGGGGATCGGTCAGCCAAGAAAGGTCGTACTCGCCGAAATGGCCGATCCAGCGGGCGTTAATGTAGGCGTTTAAGGAATTGAACGCGATCGCCATGAGGCCGATCGAGATTGGTTTAGGCTGCCCCTTTGAGCGGAGCCGG
>CAYYNG010000133.1:0-5808 GCA_964472435.1 uncultured Hyphomonadaceae bacterium
GATCACGCTTTCGCCCCAACCTTTGTGGCAACACTCGAGTGCGGCGCGCATAACCTCGACATTTCCGATGCACTCGAAGGAGTAGTCGGCGCCGCCGCCCGTCAGTTCAATCAGATGGCCAACCAAATCGGCATGGTCTTGCGGATTGACGAAATCGGTCATCCCGAATCGCCGGCCGATGGCTGCCCGCGCGGGGTTGAGGTCGACCCCGATGATCCGCCGCGCGCCGACGAGGCGCAGCCCCTGGACGACGTTGAGCCCGATCCCGCCTAGGCCGAAGACCACGGCGGTCGCGTTGGGCTCGACCTTCGCCGTGAACATTACTGCGCCGAGCCCCGTCGTCACCCCGCAGCCGATGTAGCAGATTTTGTCGAAGGGCGCGTCGGGCCGAACCTTCGCGAGCGCGATTTCGGGCAGCACCGTGTGATTGGCGAAGGTCGCGCAGACCATATAGTGGAGGATCGGCTCGCCTTTATAGGAGAAACGCGAGGCGCCGTCGGGCATTACGCCGCGGCCCTGGGTGGCCCGGATCTTCTGGCAGAGATTGGTTTTGGGGTTAAGGCAGTAGTCGCATTCGCGGCACTCAGGGGTGTAGAGCGGAATCACGTGATCGCCCGGCTTCAGGCTTGAAACGCCAGGGCCCACCTCCAAGACGACTCCCGCGCCTTCGTGTCCCAGGATCGCTGGAAAGGCGCCCTCCGGGTCCGCGCCTGATCGGGTGAATTCGTCCGTATGGCAGACCCCGGTCGCCTTGATTTCGACGAGCGCCTCGCCGGCTTTCGGCCCAGCGACATCGACCTCGACGATTTCCAGCGGTTTGCCGGCTTCGAATGCGACGGCGGCGCGGGTTTGCATGGGCGGTCCTTTGACGTGCGAACTCGGCGACGACCTAACCGCCATCGACGCCGGAGGGAAGGTGTTTGGAATTATTCCAGGACGACGGTTCGGGCCCCATTGGCGAAGATGCGGCCCTCGGCATGCCATTTCACCGCCCGGGCCAGAACGGAGGCCTCCACCTCCCGACCGATGGCGATCATCTCATCGGCGCTGGCGGCGTGGGTGATGCGGCGCACGTCCTGCTCGATGATCGGGCCCTCATCAAGCTCCGGGGTCACATAGTGGGCGGTGGCGCCGATCAGTTTCACGCCTCGGCCATGCGCCTGGTGATAGGGGCGCGCGCCCTTGAAGCTCGGCAAGAAGGAATGGTGGATGTTGATGCATCGGCCAAACAGCAAGCGGGCGAAGTCGTCGGAGAGGACCTGCATGTATCTCGCAAGGACCACCAATTGAGCGCCCGTCGAGGCGACAAGCTCCGCGAACGCGGCCTCCTGGGTGGATTTGGTGTCCTTGGCGACGGGCAAGTGGTGGAACTCCGCGCCGCGCCATTCGGCGAGGGGGCGGAGCGTTTCGTGATTTGAAACGACCCCCACGATCTCGATGGGCAGCGCGCCGATCTCCGCTTTGTGTAGGAGATCGTTCAGGCAATGGTCGAATTTCGACACGGCGACCAGCACCCGAAGCCGCCGAGCGACCGGGCGGACCGACCATTCGGCCGCCAGCCCGCGCGCGATCGGGTCGAATTGCTGCGCCAGCGCTGCGCTGTCCAGATGATAGCTGCGAAGGCGCATCCGCACGAAGAACCGCTGGCTTTCGGGATCGCCGTAGACGGCCGAGTCCCGAATATCGCAACCGTTTTCGGCCAGGAACGGCACGATTTCAGCGAGAATCCCCGTCCGGTCCGGGCAGGCCAGCCTCAAAACAAGATGTGCTTTGTCTTCCGTCATCCGGGCGGTGTCGCATGGCGAACCGAGGTTCGCCAAGCGCGCTCACGCGCCTTTGAGCGCTGCGCCGAGTCCGCTATTCCCGCCTAGCCGGCCTTGTCTTGGCGATCGGGCCCTGCGAGATACGAACCGGGGGACCGCTTGTCTTAAGGGGATGACGACATGACCACGACGAGCCCGACGGCGCTGCAATATCTCGAAAAGGCGATGGGCGGGCTGCGCGAGCTCGGCCTTGTGCCGGAGGGCGGCCAGTCCGGCGCCGCGCCGATCGTTGCGCTGCTCGAACAAATCAGCGCGCTGGAACCTGATAAAGTGGCGGCCATCGCCCGAACATTGGACCAGGCGAGCGTCTTCAACGACGTGGTCCGCGAACACGTCTCCGGCATGACGGTGGGCGAGCGATATGAGGGCATCACCGAGGCGTTCAATTCGATCCGCGACGACGCAAGGAGCATGGTGGATCAGTATTCCGACGGTAAGATCTCCACAATGGAGCGCGTCTCCAATGTTTGGATGAAGATGACGCGCGGCGATATCGCGAGCCGTTTCGGAAAGATCAAAGACCTTTACCTCGAAGTCCAAGATGAAACCGCCAATCAAATCGACCGAGAACGAAAAATTCTCGAGGCTTATCTCGATTTCCGGGGCGCGATGAAGCAATCGGAAGTGCTGGCGCTCGAAGTGCTGAAAACGGCTGAAGGCAAGCTCGGCGACGCCCGCGAGATGTTGCAGGCCGCCGTCGCTGAACTCGAGGCCTTCGAGGGCGAAGAGCCGGCCGCGCGGGCGCAGCTCGAACTCGCGCGCGATGAAAAGCTTCGGCGTCTTCAGGCCGAGGAGAAACGCTATCAGATCGCGAAGGACCTCTCGGATAATATCACCATCGGGTACAACACGTCCGAGGTCATCATGGCGCGGCTTGTGCAGACCACCTCGGCGAAAGAGCGGATTTACGCCCAGTCGGTCAGCTTTTTCTCAACCAACGAGGTCGTGTTGACGGCGCTGACGGCGAGCTTCACCGGTCTGCACGGTCTCCATGAAAGCACCGAGACGCTGGAGGCGATGAAAGAGGGCGTCAATAAGAGCCTCGAAGTGTTGGCCGAGATCGGCGGCGATGTTCAAGAGGCCGCGACGCGGGCGGGCTACGGCCCCACCGTCTCGGCCGCTTCGGTGAAAATGCTCGTCGACAGCGTCGTCGCCTATCAAGAGCGCAGCTACGGCATCATCGCTGAGATGCGGGAGCTTTCGACCCGCAACTCCGAAGAGATCCGCGACACGGTGGAAGACGGCAAGCGGCGCCTGGCGAAGCTGGTCGAGGACGGCGCGCTGCTCGCCCTGCCGGGCAAAGGCTAACGCATGGCGACAGCCGAGGCTCAACGGCCGCTCGACGACGTCCTGGTCGCGATGGACGTTGTCGATACGCTGAGGCACCGCGAAAAAACGCTGCTGCGTGAGCTCGAGGGGCCCGGGCGCGAGGCGGCGCTGCTGGAGCGGCTGAAGCAAATCTACGCCGCCCAGGGCATCGAGGTCTCCGACGCGGCGCTGCGGGAGGGCGTGCGCGCGCTGGAGGAGCGGAGGTTCGCCTATGCCCCGCCCCCTGACAGCGTTTCAGTTCGATTGGCCAAACTCTATGTCTCCCGCGATCGTTGGCTGAAGCCTGTCGCCGCTGGAGCGGCGGCGCTCGTGGCGGCGCTTGGGATCTACCAGATCACCGTGCTCGGCCCGGCCCGGTCCAGGGCTGAGGCGGAACGCGTAGAACTCGTCGAAACCCTTCCCAGCAACCTCCAACGGCTTCGGGACGTCATCGACGCGGAAAGCGATGATCCCGACGCGTTGCGACTCGCGGACGCCTATCTCAGAAACGGGGCGGCCGCCCTCGCCCAGGGCGATGCGGATCGCGCCCGCGCCGCCATCGCCGAGTTGGAGACGCTTCGCACCGATCTCGCCGCCGTGTTTGATGTCGCCGTCGTCTATGGCCCGGGCGAACCGAGGTCGGGGATTATTCGCATCCCCGACGACGCGCCCCTCGCGCGAAACTATTATCTCATTGTGAAGGCGGTGGATCCGACGGGGCGTGAGGTTGAGACGCGGATTCAAAGCGAGGAAAACGGCGATGTCGCACGTGTGAGGCGTTGGGGCCAGCGGGTCGACGAAGCGACATTCAATCGCGTCGCCGCGGACAAACAGGACGATCAAATCATTCAGAAGCCAGTGATCGGACGAAAGCAGGACGGCCGGCTCTCGCCGCTCTTCGATGTTACAACGCCGGGCGGCGCGATCGACGAAAGGTAGGCGGGTTCGGGCGGTTGGACGGCCGCGAAGCGCTGTCGCGGCTGGACCGCCTCTTGGCGCGGCAGCGCGAGAAGCTATCCGACGCCGTATCGGCGGCCGCCGGTCTCGACGCGCGCGAGGCCGAGGTGCGGGACGAACAGTTGATGCGGTATCGAAGCCTCGCCGAGATCCGTTTGGCGGCGTTGGAAGACGAGACCGGCGATGAACTGGACGAGGTTCACGCGCGCGCTCAGCGTCTCCTGCGCTCCCATGACGACTATGTCGCCGAAGCCGCCGCCGATCTCGCCGCCGCCGCCGATCGCATCGCCGCCCTTGAAGCTGAGCGAACGGCGCTTGCGGAACAGCGGGATCGGGCAATTGGGGCCTACGAGGCGCTTGCCGATGAGGTCGAGGCCCGCCTGGCCGACGACGCCGGTCACACCGCTTTGGCGGACGCGGCCGAGGTCGCGGACGCCGTCGCCCGCCGGTCCCAAAGCAAGCTTGAACTTGCGGAGGCGGAACGCGACGCGAAGGGGGCGGCCTATCGCAACGATCCATTATTTCACTATCTCTGGACCCGCGGTTTTCGAACCACCGACTATGAAGCGGGCCCGGTCACACGCTTTCTGGACGGCTGGGTCGCCCGGCTATGCGGCTACGACACGGCCTATCTCGATTACGCCCGATTAACGGATCTGCCGAAATGGCTCGCCGAGCATGCGCGCAAGAAGGCCGAAGCCGCCGACGCGGCGCGGACGGCGCTGGAGCAGGCCGAGGCGCGCGCGCTGGACGAGGCCGGCGCCGGAGATCTGAATGCCGCGGTCGAGGCCGCGCGGACAGCGCTCGCGACGGTCGACGAGGCCATCAGGGAGGCCGAGGCCGCGCATGGCGAGTTAGCCGACGCCCACGCCCGGGCCCTGAAGAGCGAGGACGGCCCCGCGCGCCAGGCGCGGCGCATTCTGGAAGACGGGTTGCGCCAAGCGAGCTTCGCCGATTTGCGCGCCCTTGCAGCGGAAACCCTCCATCTCGAAGACGACCGGGCCGTTGATCGGCTCGTCAAACTGCGGGCCGAGCAGCTTTCCTTGGAGCTGGAGGCGGAGCGGCTCGCCGGGGCGCCGGATCGGCTTCGCCGCGACCTCGCTGCGATCGAGATATTTCGCCGGAAATTTAAAGCCGCTCGCCTCGACAGCCCCTTTGCCAGCGTCCGAGCCGCCGTTTTCGACGATGCCCTCGACGGACTGCTCGCGGGCGCCGTAGACGCGGACACGGCATTTCGCCGGCTGCGGCGGTCGGTGCGGCACAACCCGGGACCGCCGCGCACCTTCGGCGGACGGCGGCGGGCCGATACGATGGGGCTGCCGGATATTCTCGGCGACGTGGCGTGGGACATCGCCCGCCGATCGATGTCAGGTCGGCCCGCGCGACTGCCGAAATGGTCCCCGCCGCGCGGGCGCTCGAAAGGCGGGAGCGGCGGTCGGCGCGGCGGCGGTGGATTTCGGACCGGCGGCGGCTTCTAAAGCGTCGGTCTTTCGTTCCACTCCAGACCGTCGCTTTAGGTCCTGGTTCTAGCGCAAGCATCCATTCGCAAACGATGCCGTTTGCTCCGAACTTGCTTTAGGCCCAGCAATCCAAGGGATTTGGACGTTGGATGGGCGGCCTAGAGGCGGCGTCCGAACGATAGACTGCGAGCGGCGTCAGGCTAAAAAAGATGGTGGAGCCAGGCGGAATCGAACCGCCGACCTCTTGAATGCCATTCAAG
>CAYYNG010000134.1:0-5777 GCA_964472435.1 uncultured Hyphomonadaceae bacterium
TTTTGCATTCGCCTTGCCGACTTCAAATTGCTCCTCGGCGCTTGCTTCCGGCGCGGAGATCTTGCCGAACTCCGCGTAGGCGAAATCGCGATTATAGGTCCAGCGGTAGTGCATCGCGGGAATGACAAGCCATTCATCGCCGAGGAGTTCGAACAATAGCGCCGCGAGCCGTTGGGCGGGGTCGCAGGGATAGACCGATAAAACCGGATGCCGGCGCTCCAGCGCGTCGATAATGTCGGAGGTGTCCTGCAGGACCTCGCCCTCGGGCCCCAGCACCACGGGGATCACCGGCCAGCCAACTTTCGGCACGATGACGGTCTGGTAGACGTCCCGCGTCGCCAGCGCTTCGTCATAGTCGAGCCCCGACCAATCGAAATAAGCGCGCGCCTTGCCGGTGAAATAGCTCACCTGAGCTCCATAAAGCGTGTACATCGGCTCTCAATCCTCCGCATTCGGTCGAAAATCGTTGCGCTTCGGCAACGCCGGCTAGATTTTGCATAGCGCGCGTCACCTTCGGTGTAATCATCGCTTGAAGCCAGCGGGCAGTTTTCACAAAACCGACATAACTTTCGCCGGCGCGGGGCCGGGGGAAAGCGGGGCTTCAGATACTTAAGGGGAATGCGGTCGATGCCGATCCGTCACAGCTATTGGAAATTCGCGGGCGTCAGCCTGGTCGCGCTGGCCGCCGCGCCGGCCCTGGCGCAAACCGAGACCGAGGATGGCGGCCGGTTCCTCGACCCGATCGAGGTGACAGCAACGCGAGTGACGGAGAACCTGCAAGATGTGCCGATCTCCATCACGACCTTGTCGGGGGACCGGCTGGCGAACATCACCAGCGGCGGCGCGGACATTCGCTTTCTCTCGGCCCGAGTCCCCAGCGTCGTCGCCGAGAGCTCTTTCGGCCGAACCTTCCCGCGATTTTACATCCGCGGCATCGGCAATACAGACTTCGACCTCAACTCCTCGCAGCCCGTCTCGCTTGTCTATGACGGGGTGCCTTACGAAAACCCGATCGTGAAGGGCTTCCCGGTCTTCGACATCGCCCAGATCGAAGTGCTGCGCGGGCCTCAAGGCACGCTCTTCGGTCGGAACACCCCCGGCGGCATCATCAAGTTCGACAGTGTAAAGCCGGGCGAAGAGACCAACGGCTACGCCCGCGCCTCCATCGGCCGGTTCAACACCGTCGAGCTTGAAGCCGCCATTGGCACGCGGCTCTCAGACAGCCTCGCCGTTCGTTTCTCCGCGCTCTACGAGCGCCGCGACGACTATGTCGACAACGAGTTCACCGGGGAAGACGACGCCTTCGAAGGCTTCGACGAGTTCGCCGCGCGCGGGCAGATCCTCTTCACGCCGACCGAGCGGTTTTCGAGCCTACTGAACGTGCACGGCCGATCCGCGGTCGGCAATGCGCGTCTCTTCCGCGCCAATATCATCGACCCAGGCGAAACCGGCCTCGGCGACAATTTCGACCGGGATGCGGTGGCGACCGACGGTCAGAACGACCAGGATCTGGAAGCCGTCGGCGTGACGTGGACCAACGAGTTCGCGATCACCGACTCGCTCGATCTCATCTATATCTTCGGATACGAGTCGGCGGAGATCCAGTCGGTGGGCGATATCGACGGCGGCTTCGGCGCGGCCTTCCTGGGCGAAGGCAATTTCGGCCCAGGCTTTATCCCCTTCCCGTCTGAGACGTCGGGTAATGTCGACGACCTCGACCAGTTCACCAACGAGATCCGCCTGGCTTGGGACAATGGCGGCGACTTCCGCGCCCAAGGCGGGCTCTTCTTCTTCAATGAGGATGTCCTGATCTCATCGCAAAGCTTCGATTCCCTTGCCGGCAATGTCGAAAACGGCTCGTCGGCGCGGGGCCAAGAGACGTTCGCCTACGGGATCTTTGCATCGGGCACCTGGGACGTCACCGACCGACTGACCCTGGCCGGCGGCTTGCGCTACACAGACGACGAGCGCGACTTCTTCGCCCAACGCTTCGTGAGCCCCGTCGGCGCCCCGCCGCTCGGCCCGTTGACCACCGAGGTTTCCGACGACGAGGTGAGCTGGGACGTCTCGGCGACTTATGGGATCACCGACGATGTGAATGTCTACGCTCGCATCGCGCGCGGCTTCCGCGCGCCCTCGGCCCAAGGTCGCTTGCTCTTCGGCGACGATATCTCGACCGCCGATTCCGAAACGGTCATTTCGTATGAAGGCGGGATCAAATCGGAGCTCTTCAACGGCCGAGTGCGCGCGAACGTCGCCGGCTTCTACTACGAAATCAACGATCAACAGATCACCTCGGTCGGCGGCGCGGACAATACCGTGGCGCTCTTCAACGCCGACGAAGGCGTCGGTTTCGGCTTCGAGGCCGACCTTGAAGCGGCGATCACGGAGAACTTCTTAGTGACCGCGGGCATTTCGTACAACGAGACCGAAATCCGCGACGAGAACCTTCTGATTCCCGTCTGCGGCGCGCCGTGCACCGTGCTCGACGAGACCGTCACATTCGTCAACGATCCCGATAATCCGTTCGACGACGTCACGTCCGCCTTCGTAGACGGCAATCCGTTCCCCAATGCACCGGAATGGATCGCCGCTTTCACTGCCCGCTATGCCATCCCCGTCAATGGCGGGGAGTTCTTCATTTTCACCGACTGGAATTATAAGGACGATTTCAACTTCTTCTTCTACGAGAGCGTCGAGTTCCAAGAAGATGGGTTCTGGGAAGGCGGCCTGCGCGTCGGCTGGCAGGGCGACAATGGCTTTGGCGCCTCGATCTTCGGCCGCAACATTCTCGATGTGGACGCGCTTGAGGGCGGCATCGACTTCAACAACCTGACCGGCTTCGTCAACGAACCCGCGATCTACGGCGTCGAGGTTGGCTACAGCTTCTAGCGACGCCCTCCTTATCCAAAGACAAGCCAGGCCCGGGACCGTGGAGTTCCGGGCCTTTTCTTTGCGCAAACGCTTCGGCGCCTTAGGCTTTCACCCATCAACCATGGGAGGACACCGATGCCGAGGCTTGGTCAGGTCGGAAAAGACGATGCCGATCCCTTTGCGCAAGGGATTTACAAGCTGCTCTTCGGCGAGCGGGACCCGGTCGCGGAGCCAGGTACGGAAACCGGCACGCCGGGAAACTGGTGGACGGTGTTCGCCCTTGTGCCTGACGCGTTCAAGCACACGACGGAAGGCTTTCAGTTCTATCGCTCCAAGAACCGGAAACTCGACCCCAAGCTGCGCGAGTTGGGCCAAACCCGCGCCGGATATGCCGTGGGGTCGCAGTTCGTCTTCTCCCAACATTGCAAAGCCTCGCGCGGGGTTGGGCTGAGCGAGGCCCAGATCAAGGCTATCCCGCATTGGCAGGTCGCAGACTGCTATTCCGAGATTGAGCGGGCCGTCCTCGCCTATACCGATGCAATCGTTCTGGAGCGCGGCCGCGTGCCGGATGCGCTCTTCGAGACACTGAAGCGCCATCTCTCGGACGAGGAGATCCTCGAATTCACCTATGTAACGACCACCTATATGATGCACGCGATCATGAGCCGCGCGTTGCGGCTTGAATACGATGATGTGGACGAACGGGTCGTCGAAGTTCCGGCCCCGGCCGAGGCGACAAATCAGGACGTGATGCGTATGGTGGATGGCGAGGAGAAGACGCGATGACCTATCACCACCTCGCCCTTGCGGCGAAAGACATGAAAGCGATGCACGCCTTCTATGAGGGCGTGATGGGTTTTGAGCTGGTGAAGGTGGAGATCGCGCCGATCCAGGAAGGCGGCTGGGGCAAGCATTTCTTCTACCGCATGGGCGGAGACGACACGAAGTTCATCGCCTTTTGGGAGCTGCACGACACGCCCAGCCAGGCCGACCATGTGCACGACCTTAACAAGGCCGCAAGCCTCCCAATGGGCACCAATCACTACTCGTTCAATGTCGATACGGTCGAAGCGCTGAACAAGTGGCGCGCAAAATGGAATGCCGCCGGGCTGGACGTCCTCGAGATCGACCACAACTGGTGCCATTCGATCTACACTCGCGACCCTAACGGCAACATGGTGGAGTTTTGCCTGACCACCGGCGCGTTCACCGCAGCGGACCGCGAGCGTGCGCTGGAGGCGCTCGAAGAGGCCGCGTTCAACCCCTCCCCCGCACCCGCCGCAATGAAAGTTTGGCCGGCGAAAGACGCGGCCGCCTAGTCTAGAGTTCGTCGAGCGGCGTCACGTCAGTCACTTTATAGGTGAGCGGCCCCTCTTCGTGATGGTGGATCGTGATGTATTCGCCTTCGTCGAACCGGTGCTCGCCGAGGCGGTACCCCTCCTCGTCGGCGCCCTCCGCATCCTCATCCTCGTAGTGAAGCTTCCAGTGGCTGCCGCGGTGGGTGAGGCGGCCCTCCGCCTCGTCCCGGCCTTCACTATCGAACCGTTTCACATGGCAGGCGTCCCGATGGGTCCGCCATTCGTCGAGGTCGATCTTCAGATCCCCATCGAGCGGAGCGATGATGAAGTAGCCCTGGCCTTCGTCGCCCACCGGATAGCCGGGGTTTCGGGCGAGTTGCAGCGTTATCCGGTGAAGCGCCATGGTCGTTTCCTCCTTGATTTTAGTGCGCTAGCGCCAGCAGCGGCCGTTCCTCGGCGCGCAAAACGTGACGGGTCGCCCCGCCGAAGAGAAATTCGCCGGCGCGGCTGTGACCATAGGCACCCATAACGATGAGGGGGGCCTTTGCACCAGCGGCGGTGGCTAAGATGCCGGGACCGACATCGCCTTTGAAGACCACCCGCTCGAAGGCGACACCGCGTTGGGTAAGCCATCCCTCGAGCCGCGCGGGATCGGCCGCCTCCCCCTCGCGCGCGCGGGTGACGTCTTCCGGATTGTGCGCGATCACAGCGCGGCCATGCGCTTTGATCAAAGCTTGGTGCCCCGTGACGGCCCGGGCGGCCTCGGGGCTGCCATCCCAAGCAATCAGGACGGGGCCGTCCGGATTGGGCGCGTCCCCCGCCAAGACCACGGGCAATTGCGCATCCAGGAGCGCCCGCTCGAAGGCTTGGGCGACGGCGCCGGAGCCCGTCGCTGCGCCGCGCGGGAAAAGGGACGCCTCTGCGAGCACGGCAGCCTGGGCCGCAACGCGGTCCGGCATCCCGGTGGGGTGATCGAACCGCCAATCGCTCTCGTCAAAGCCTGTTGCGTTCGCACGTTCTGTCGCCAATGCGCCAATGGCCTCGATCATCTCGTCCTGCGCCGTCTGCACTTGATCGACGGCGAGGCCGCCAATGCCGATCGCGGCCTCGGACGACACATACATGAACGCCGCCGACGGATCGGGAAACGGCGCGAGCACCCGAAGGCCCGTCTTAAGCTTCTTCGCCAATCGAAACCCCTGATCCAACGCCTCGACGGCGTCTGGCTCGGCGTTGATAATGGTGACCAGAACGGTCATGGGACCCTCCCTTTTTGCGTTTAAACGACATCATCGCCCGCCGCCCAGATGGCGTAACGGAGAAGCCACACAACTGCGGCGTTTTTGCAACAATGCGGCGCATTTGCGAAGTCTAATGACGGACCTCATTTATCGACGGTTTCGGCAGCTTGGCATAGCTGCCGCGATGCTGACGACTGACACAGTTTCGCCTTCGAATCCCTCTAATTCCAACCTCGCGAACTAACGCCCTGGGAGACTGATCCATGAAAAAACTTGTTCTGGGCCTTGCGGCCGTAACGGCGCTATCGGCTTGTGCGACCGATCCTAACACCGGTGAACGCATTTGGGGCCGCACCGCAGGCGG